>CAYJWP010000001.1:0-141528 GCA_964373915.1 uncultured Candidatus Saccharibacteria bacterium
GACCGGATTTGAACCGGCGATCTCCTCCGTGACAGGGAGGCGTGTTAACCGGGCTACACCACGGCTGCATTAACTCGTATATTATCAAATTTTCAACTTTTTTACAATCTTTTTAAATCTCTCTCCTCGTTCGGCATAATCCTTAAACATATCAAAACTGGCGGCGCCGGGGGAGAATAATAGTATCCAATTAGGCTTAATGAGACTAGCCGCAATTTTCACCGCTTCATCCAAAGTGTTTGACATTTGAATTTTATCCGCCAGTTGGCGGATTGATTTTTTCAAAATCTTTTGGATTTTGATTTTATTCTCCCCGAACAAAATCACCGCTTTAACATTTATTTTTGGGAATTCTTTGGCCCAAATTTTGTAATCCAATCCCTTATCACTGCCTCCGGCAATTAATATTTTCGGCTCTTTAAATGCCCTTACCGCCGCTAGCGTCGTCTGTGGATTAGTGCTGGCGGAATCGTTGTAAAAACCAGGCCGGACTAACTCCAGCCGATGCTCGTTGCCTTTAAATTTTTTAACCGCCTCCAAAATCTTCTTCTCAGGACATTTTAGATGTTTTGCCACGGCAAAAGCCGCCTGAATATTTCTCCAGTTATGGTTGCCGGGAATTCGCGCAACTTTTCTTAGGGCGTTTCTTTCTTTAGCGGTAATACTGTGATAAATAGATTTTTTAATGCCTCTGCTTTTTTTAGCTATCTGGCTGGAGTATTTGTCATCAGAAAAATAAAAGACAGCATTTTTTTTATTTTGATGACTGGCGATGTTAGCTTTAGCGCTAACATACTCTTTAAAATTTTTATGGTGATCTAGATGGTCCGGGAAGATATCTAAAACAATACCGACAGCAGGGGACTTTTTTAAATCCTGAAGCTGGAAGCTGGAAAGCTCCAGGATTACCAGAGAATCTTTTTTTAATTTGGGTAAAATATTAAGCGCGGGCAGGCCTATATTGCCGGCAAGAAAAGCGTCGCGGCCGCAATTTTTAAGGATGTTGTAGAGCAGAGTAGCGGTCGTGCCCTTGCCCTTAGTGCCGGTGATGCCGATGATGGGGCAGGGGCAGAGCTCAAAAAACAGGCGGGTAGGGCTTGTTAATTTAGTGACCAGTGACCATTGATTATTGACCAGTTTATTGTATGGGATTCCGGGTGATCGGAAAACTAAATCAAATCGGCTTAGATTGTTTAGGTAATTTTTGCCCAGCTGTTTTTTTGCGCCAGTTGGGGTTTTTGTTTTGGCATCAGCGTCAAGAATCCAAAATTCGGCTTTTTTGTAAACAGGGTGGCGACCAAGAAATTTATAAGTTGATTGGCCCTCTCTGCCGAAGCCTAAAATAGCGATTTTTTTCATCGGTGCCAGTGACAGGAATTGAACCTGTGACGTCCGCTTTATGAGGGCGGCGTTCTACCACTGAACTACACTGGCTTGGCAAAATTATAACCCGCGGAGCTGTTTTTGGCAAAAAAAGGTCCGCCTAGGGCGGACCGAAAACTCAATCATTAACAACAACCTCTTCTTCGGGAATTTCTTCCGGCTCTTCGTCGGTAACTTGGAATCTCATATTTCGGAAAAATCTTTTGAAAAGGGGAATTTCTGCCGCCATCGGCTTTGGCTCAACCAATTTTTCATAACTGCGAAAAACTATCTGGTTGGTAAGGAAATTGCCGGTAGCGATGGCCGTTGACTTAATTACAGAAGCCGACTTATCGACTTCCAGAGGGTGATAAAACAAAACAAAAGAATCGTCGCCGAATCCCATCGCTTTAGCCGCGCTCCTGTCAATAAACAACCGGCCTCGCGACTCCACTAAAAGTAAAGCGTGAAAACACTCCTCAATTTTTTCCTGAATAATCACTTCAGTCAGCAAATGCTGAATTTCTTCCGCTTTTTGGGACATGGTCTCCTTTTTCAAATAGCGCCATTGATTATAAATGATTATAAATGATTTATCCACAACGCGCAACCTCGTCTTTTTGTTAAATAATGTATATCATAAAATTATGAAAGAAAAGGCCTTTTTTATCGTGGCAATTTTTGTCGGATTATTTTTAATTGTTAATTTATTTCAATTATCACAATCAAACAAAAATATTAAAGCGGCTTCTAATTCTCCTGAAAGTCCTAAAAATCCAAACCGGGGTGACCTGGGTTTTTCATGCATAGCGGGGGCAAAATCATTAATAAGAGGTTGCAGCAGCAAAGCTAACCCCACTTCTTGCGAAAATGCTCATGTAGCAACAGCAGAGTTTATTGATTATACCTCAGGTCCTTTCTATAAGTGTTTTCCTAGAGAAAATGAGAAGTTCAGATCGGAAAATTACCGCTTATGCAAATGGGTAGGTAACGATCAGGGTTCTTGTTCTTTAGGAGGAGGAGATTTTAATAAGTTAGACGTTGATTCTCTTATTAGATTCGCTAGGTCTTTTTGTGACAATCAAAATACTGAAAATGATTGCAAGGCGGCCAATAAAACTACTGGTGTGTGCGGCTGGTTTCCCGCTCACATTGCTGATGAAAATTACTGTCGTTCTAAACAGATTAGTGACCCCAACAACGAGACCGACTGGCGTATTTGGTGCCTTGATCAGCCAATCTGCGATTATACCGGACCGTCCAGAAATGTTATTAATCCAATAAAAAACGACATAAACGAATCAAGAAAAGCCAGCTGTTCTTTACAGCCCCAATGCGGTAAAAATATAAACATTGAAGATACCTATGGCAGTTATTATTGTATAGATTCTGGAAGAGGGGGCTGTGTATTTAATCAAGCGGAGGGCCAAAAATTTCTGAATGATTTAAGGGATTCTTATGACAAAGGTACTAAAATAAGCACTGAAATGACCAAATATTCTTGTGAGCAAATCATCGAGCCGAATTGACTTAATGGGTTATAAATTTTATAATCTCCAAGCGGGGTAGAGCAGTGGAAGCTCGTCGGGCTCATAACCCGGAGGTCGTTGGTTCGAATCCAACCCCCGCAACCAAATTAGACATTTTTATCCCCTTGACAGGAGGCTTTTTATATACTATAATAGCAACCGGAACATTGAACTGGTTTCTGTCAGCTTTTTCACAGAAAGGAGGATCCAATGGATCCATCAAAAAAAGCAAAGATGAAAAGGGTGGTGCAGAAGGCGGGGATTGTTGCGGTATGGGCGGTTGGCTGTTTGGCCGCGGGAGTCGCCGTCGTTTTTGTTTTGATGGCTCTTTCCAAGAGTGGCAAGCCGATTGTCAGCTCAAAGAGCGAGCCGGCGACGACTATCGTCATCGGTGAGGATGGGCGAGGCGTCGCTCATCTGCGAGTGGAGTTTCAAGTTGACGACCCTTTAGCGCTCGACATTACGGCCTTGGAGGCTCTTGTCAAGCGCCTGAGGGATGGTCTGCAGAAGCCTTCTGAAGAGACTCTAAAAACCACAATAGTGGTGCCGAAGCCGGATGTTCAACTGGCACTGGCGCCGGAAAAGCCGCCGGCGGCTGTAGTCAGAACTAGAACTCCAACCGTCACCGAGCCGATTCCCATTCCCGAACCGATCAGGCAAACTAAGCCGGATCGCAAGGTCGTCACTGCTCCTCCGCAACGCAATCAGCAGAGGCAGACGATCTATATCGCGCCGCCGCGATACTTCCAATACCCGACGTATTGCTACCCTTACTGAAGACCAGTCAGCCCCCGCCCAAGGCGGGGGCTTTTTTTATTTATAGCCACTGCTATAATCTTAATTAATTATTTATGGATTTGGAAAAATTTGAAAAACAAGCCGGTAAAGATATTAAATCGGCCCACGATTTAAAAAATCTTGAGCAGTTTAGAATCAAATATCTGGGGCGCAAAGGCGAGCTGTCTAAATTTTTAAAATCGCTGGCCGGCCTGTCCTTAGAAGAAAAAAGAACAATTGGCCCTAAAGCCAATCAGCTTAAAAACCGTCTGGAAAATCTTTTCCGGCAAAAACTTAATGAGCTCCAATCGGCGGCTTCCAATCAGCAATCTAACCTAGACCTTACTCGTCCCGGCAAAAAAGTTGCCGGCGGCCATCTACATCCTCTAACTATTGTTGAAAATAAAATCAGAGAAATATTTTCTAGTCTCAATTTTTCCGTTATAGAGGGGCCAGAGGTGGAAACATCTTATTATAATTTTGAAGCTCTCAATATTCCCGCCGACCACCCGGCTCGGGATATGTGGGATACACTTTACCTAAAATCAAATGTCAAAGGTCAAATGTCAAAGGTTCTGTTGAGGACTCACACTAGTCCGGCGCAGATTCACTACATGGAAGCCCATCAGCCGCCTTTTCAAATTATTGTTCCCGGCAGAGTTTTTCGCCATGAAGCAACTGATTTTTCCCACGAGTTTAATTTTCACCAGTTTGAAGGGTTGATGGTAGGCGATGATATTTCTTTGGCTAATTTTAAGTTTATCGTTTCGGAGTTTTTCAATCAGTTTTTCAACCGGCCGGTCCAAATCCGTTTTCGTCCCAGTTATTTTCCCTTTACGGAGCCCAGCGTTGAGGTTGACATCAAATTAAATAATAAGTGGCTGGAAGTTATGGGCGCTGGCATGGTTCATCCTAATGTTTTCAAAGCGGTGAAATATAATCCAGAAGAGGTTCAGGGATTTGCCTTCGGCTGCGGCATTGAGCGGCTGGCAATGATTAAATACGGCATCCCCGATATAAGATTATTCCATTCCGGAGATTTGAGGTTTATAAGGCAATTATAAAAATATGAAGTTCAGCTACCAATTGCTCAAAAAATTTGTTCCCAAAATAAAAAACGCCGACCATCTAGCCGGCCAGTTGTCTCTTGGCCTTTTTGAGGCGCAAACAGTTGATGGCGATCGCGCGCTGGAGGTCGAGGTTTTACCCAATCGTTTTTCTGACGCCGCCTCTCACTGGGGTCTAGCCAGAGAAATTTCTGCTCTGATGGGAAAGAAATTTAATTCGCCTCTTATTCCGGAAACGAAGGCCGAAGTGAAGAAGGATTTTGACGTGATTATCAAAACTAAACTTTGCCATCGCTTAGCGGCCCGTTATTTTGAGGAGCTTAAAATCGCTCCTTCCCCTAAATGGCTGCAAGATGTTTTGCGTGATTGCGGGCTTCAGCCTATTAATAATCTGGTGGATATTACCAACTATGTTACTTTAGAAACCGGCCAGCCCTTGCATGCTTTTGACTTTGAAGCTATTGAGGGCGGGATATTGATGGCGCGGCCGGCCAAAAAGGGAGAAAAGGTTACCTCTCTTGATGGCAAGATTTACGACTTAAGCTCTAATGATTTAGTTTTAGCCGACAAAAAAGACGCTTTAGATGTCGCTGGCATTAAAGGCGGCAAAAAAGCCGAGATTAAACACAATACTAAAAATATTCTGCTGACCGCCGGTAATTTTGACGGGGTTAGCATCTACAAAACCTCCCGCAAAATTAATTTAACAACAGATGCCTCTGCCAGATTTTCTCATGGCATCAGTCCGGAGTTGGTCGGTTTGGGCATCGGTCGGGCCGCCGAGCTTATTAAAGAATTATGCGGCGGACGAGCCGGTACCATGGTTGATATTTATCAAAAAAAGCCCGGTCGCAAATTGATAAAATTTCACATTGATAAATTCAATAAAATCTCCGGATTGGATTTAAAAGAAGACGAAGCTCTTGTTTACTTACGGTTTCTTGGCTTTCAGGCTTCCGGCGAAGCGGTGGAGGTTCCCGCGATTAGAACTGACATTGAACGCTTTGAAGATCTAGCGGAAGAAATCCTGCGCCTTTACGGCTACGAAAATCTTCCGGCTAAACCGCCCTCAGTTTTTCTTCATCCGCCCGTTCATGACCAGCAGGTTATCTTCAAAGACATTATTAAAAAAAATCTTGTCTCCCTGGGATTAGATGAGGTTTATAATTATTCTCTGACAGCGGAAGAGATCGGCGCCTTTGAGCTGGAAAATCCTGTGAGCAAACAATTCTCTTTTTTGCGGCCTTCTTTGCTTTTGGGATTGGCAAAAAATATTGACGACAATCTCCGTTTTTTTGATAGCGTAGCTATCTTTGAGATAGGTAAAGTATTTCTGGGATCATTGGCTAAAAAAAACAATATTGATGAAAAATTGATGCTGGGCGTGGCGGTGGCCGGCGGCTCAGAATCTTTTTTTGAGCTCAAGGGTTATCTTGATGAACTTTTTCGGAAAATAGGCTTGGTTAGTTATGAATTTATTGCAAAAAAACAAGGCGATGCTCTCATGGTCAAATCTGATAATCAGGAGATCGGCAGTCTTTTTCATAGAGAGTCGGGTAAAGTTGCTCTGGCCGAAATTGATCTTGATTTATTGCTTAAACTTATAGAAGAAGAAAGGTCCTATGAGCCGTTGCCTAAATTTCCATCTATAATGCGGGATATTTCTCTGTTGGTGCCGCAGTCAGTCAGATTTTCTGACATCCTCTCTGCCATTCAGAACTCTGCTCCCAAATACGTGGAGGATGTTGATTTGATTGATTTTTATGAGGGTAGTTTAACTTTGCGGCTAGTATTTTTGGCTGACGACAGAACCCTGACCGATGATGAAGTTAACAGGGAGATTGCTAAAATTAGCTCTGTTTTAGTTAAACAATTTGATGCCGAAATCCGCTGAAAATGGTATAATCAAACTATGAAAGAAAAAATTGGTTATTCAGTTGATTTGTGGCTGCTGACGGCTCTACTATTGGCGACAGCCACTTTAAATTTTTCTCAAAAATACGATCAATCTATTATTGCCTCCGCTGATGACAGTAATGTCTTTATAGTGGGAGAATGTCCAGATGGGAAAAATATTTTTGGTTGGGGGAAAAGAAGCGTGGGTTTTTCCAATATTTCCTATGAAAGCGGCTGTTTTGATTCTTTGGGGGAAAAATTGATCGGCGCCGATTCTTTTTCTGCCTGCCGCTCCCTCGCTTGCAATTTTTAGGTATTTGTTTTATAATACAGCAGTTGTTTAGTTGACAGTATTGATAATCCTGAAAAGGAGATAAGTAATGAATGGGATGTCCTTTGTCGCTAATGGCCGCCGCAACTATCTTCGCTCTCAAGTTCCGAAGCCGGAGAATGGGTCCGAGGGTTGGATTGAAAGTTTGGATAGAGAGCTGGTATCATCTTTAAAAAAGAAAACCAGGAATGCGCTAACAGCCGTTAGGAAAGAGATCGTTCGTTTGGACAGCCACCCCGATAGGCTTGAACTTCTTCGGAGAATCAAGCTCGCCGGCCGGTCTAGAAAAAATAAGGAGGCTATTGATTGGGCGGAAAAAAAATCAGAGCCCACTCATGAGGAGAAAAAAATCATGGACCGGCTTATCTTCCTTGTTAAAGAGGAGCGCAATTTGAGGAGGTTCCTCGGATTTTTGAAACAACAAAGGTTTTAGAGAAGCCAACCCCGCTAAGCGGGGTTTTTTGTTGTAATCAGGGCAAAATCATGCTATAATTACTTGATGTCAAAAGAGTCTTATTCAGCCAAAGACATCTATGTTCTAGAGGGTTTAGAGCCGGTGCGAAAGCGACCGGGGATGTATATTGGCTCCACCGGCGTTGACGGCTTGCACCATCTTGTATGGGAGGTGGTGGACAACTCTATTGACGAGGCGATTGCCGGTCACGCTAAAAATATCACTATTGAACTTTTGCCGGAAAACAAGGTGGCGGTTACTGATGACGGTCGCGGTATTCCAGTGGAAAAACATGCTCAGACCAAGCTCTCCGCTTTGGAAACTGTCATGACCAAGTTGCACGCCGGCGGTAAGTTCGGCGGCGAATCTTATAAAATATCCGGAGGTTTGCACGGCGTTGGTGTTTCAGTGGTTAACGCTTTATCTATAAATCTCAAAGCCGAAACCTGCCGCGACGGCTCCCTTTATGTCCAGGAATATCAAAGGGGCATTCCAAAGAGCGCTGTTAAAAAAATGGGCAAGTGCGGCCACTCCGGCACTAAAGTGACTTTTGAAGCCGACCCAGAAATTTTTCAGACCATTGAATATAATCTCAAAAGAATCCTTGACCACTTGCGCCAGCAAGCCTACTTAACCAAAGGGGTTAAGATTGAAGTCATTGACATTCGGCAGGATCCGCCAGCTGGCGGAGAAAGCTATTACTCTTTCTACTTTGAAAATGGTGTCCGGTCTTTTATTAACCACCTAAGCGATGAGGAAACTCCCCTTCAAAACGAGCCTTTTTATATTGACAAAACCCATGACGGCATTCAGGTGGAGGTAGCTATCAAATACAGCAACGAGCTGGAAAATAAGGAGCTTAGTTTTGCCAATAATATTTATACCCCTGATGGCGGCATGCACTTGACTGGCTTTCGTTCTGCTCTAACTAGAGTGATTAACGATTACGGCCGCAGCAGCGGCTATATCAAAACAGACGACAATAATCTGACCGGCGATGATGTTCGAGAGGGCCTAGTTTCTATAATTTCGGTGAAAATACGCGAGCCTCAATTCGAGGGCCAAACCAAGGCGCGCCTTGGAAATCCCGAGGCTAGAACAGCGGTTGAGAGCGTAGTGGGCGATGGTTTAAAAGAGTTTTTCGAGCGCAATGCCACTGATGCCCGTCGTATTATTGAAAAGTGCTTATTAGCGGCTAAAGCTAGAAAAGCCGCCAAGGCGGCCAGGGACACTGTTTTAAGGAAGGGCATTTTAGAGGGTTTGAGCCTTCCCGGTAAATTAGCGGACTGTTCCAGCCGCAATCCGGAAGAATCGGAGTTGTTTATTGTTGAGGGAGATTCGGCTGGCGGTTCCAGTAAAATGGGCCGTGACCGGCGCACTCAAGCCATCTTGCCTCTTAAAGGTAAGATTTTAAACGTAGAGAAGACGCGGATAGACAAGATGCTTACCAATCAAGAGATTAAATCTCTGGTGGTGGCCATGGGCACTGCCATTGTTGAATCATTTGACCTTTCCAAACTTCGTTACCACAAGATAATTATTATGACCGACGCCGATGTTGACGGCGCCCATATCCGCACCCTTCTTTTGACTTTGTTTTATCGCTACTTTCCCAGCCTAATAGAAAATGGCCATCTTTTTATCGCTCAACCGCCCCTCTATCGCATTCAGAAGAACAAAGAGGTTTATTATGCTTTTAAAGAAAAAGAAAAAGATGATTTGATTAAAAAGATTAGCGAAGAAGATGGAAGGGGGGTGTCCATTCAGCGCTACAAGGGTTTGGGAGAGATGAATCCCGACCAGTTGCGGGAAACTACTCTTGATCCTCAAAACCGTATCTTGAAAAAAGTGGAGATTGCCGACGCCCAAGAAGCCGACCATCTATTCGATGTGCTTATGGGCAGTGTCGTGGAGCCGCGTAAAAACTTCATTCAGTCTCATGCTTTGGCGGTAAAAAATCTTGACATTTGAGCCGAAAATTTATATATTATTTCTAAAAATGGAACGGATTAAATTATTTTTACAAGAATCTAGAAAGGAATTTAACCGCGTTAACTGGCCGACAGCTGGGGAAACAGTCCGGCTGACAGGTATTGTTGTTGTTATGTCTTTAATCACAGCCGCTTTTCTTGGTTTTTTTGATTTAGCTTTTCTTTATGGTTTAGAAAATATTCTGCAATAAACTTATGGAAACCACCCAGCAAAATACAGAAAAAAAACTGCCGGAAAGGCACTGGTATGCCGTTCACACTTATTCAGGTTATGAGGATGCCGTTGCCCGTTATCTCAAACAGAGGGTAGATTCTCTTTCTATGCATGACAAGATTTTTAGTGTCATTGTTCCTAAAGAGAAGAAAATAAAGATAAAAAATGGCAAACGTCGGGTCGTTGATGAGAAGATTTATCCGGGCTATGTTTTGGTGGATATGTTGATGACAGAAGATGCTTGGTATGTAGTTCGCAACACTCCTCGAGTTACCCGTTTTGTCGGCGCCGAAACTACCAGACCGGCGCCCCTTTCTAAAAGCGATGTTGATATTTTAATAGCTAAAATGAGCCAGGGCGAAACCGGCTTTAAAATTGATTTAAAAGTTGGTGACCAGGTAAAAATTATCGATGGCCCCTTTAAAGATTATGATGGTAAAATTTCGGAAGTTGACGAAGAACGGGGAAAGGTTAAAGTATTAGTTCAGATTTTTGGCCGTGATACTGCCGTTGAGCTGGATTCGCTCCAGATACAAAAAATATAAATTATGGCAAAAACAATTAAAACAATCATAAAACTACAGATGCCTGCCGGACAGGCAGCGCCTACTCCGCCAGTCGGTCCCGCTTTAGGCCAACACGGCGTCAATATTCAGGAGTTCTGCAAGCAGTTTAATGATGCCACTAAAGAAATGGACAAGGGGGATATCATTCCTGCCGAAATCACTATTTACGAAGACAGGAGTTTTTCTTTTAAGCTTAAAACTCCACCCGCTTCCGCGCTCTTAAAAAAAGCGGCTGGTATAGCTAAGGGCTCGGCCGAGGGCGCCAAAAAAAATGTGGGCAAGGTAACTCGTGAAGACATACGTAAGATTGCCGAAAGAAAAATGGCTGATCTTAATGCTTATGACCTTGATACCGCCGAGAAAATTATCTCTGGCACCGCCAGAAATATGGGCATTGAGGTGGTAGAGAGGTAGTTCTTTGAAAGGAGGAGTGATGGAAAAAGGCTTTGCTGTCATTGATGGCAGTGTTTGGAAAGAGATAAAAGGGGTGCATTTATGAGGCCAGTCTGCATTTGCGGCTCGCAAAGATATAAAGAAGAAGTTGCTGCTTATGCAAAAAAACTTAAAGATTTGGGCGTGCCTATTGTTTTTGAGCCAAATTTCAAGCGGCACCGCAAAGAGATGATTGAAAAAGAAGAAGGGGACAGAGTTAAATCTAAAGCTTACCGCCGCAATGCGGAACTCTGGGCTCTCCAGCATTTTGACCGCTTAAGGCAGACTAAGGAACTGGGCGGAATCTGCCTGGTTTTTAACAAGGAGGGTTACATTGGCAGTAATACCCAAGGAGAGATCGGCTTCGCCCATGCTTTGGGAATGGTGATTTATACCATTGAGCCGGAGCCTGATCCTGACCAGGGAGGTGAGTCAGGCAGAAGCTATGAACCTTGGCGTAATGCTGTGGTCACAGAAGTGATTGAGACGCCGGAGGAGCTGGTGAAGCGCCTTAGCTATCACGGCGCCCTTGGTTATCTCAAGGGCCAACAGCAAATTAAAAAGAAGATTGATGATTTAAGGGAAAGACTTGAAGGGATAATCGTACGGCAACAAACACCACCTTCAAAGGAGGATCAACAGTAAGATGATGCTTTGTAAATTGAAATGCGTTGGGGCTATTATCAGAAACAACGAAGGCAAGATTCTTTGTCTTTACCGCCTAAGATATGGCAAAGGCCTTGCTTTGGTTTCTGGCCATGTGGAAAATGGAGAAACTGCCGTTGATGCCGTTATCCGTGAAGTTGCCGAAGAAACTAGCTTAAGAGTTACCGGATTTAAAAAAGTTTTCAGCGGGATTGTTCCCGGATTGTGCAAACGTGCCCCTTCCTCTATTTGTGAATTAGACTTTAATATCAGCAAAGTAAAACCTTTCGGCCATGAGAAAACAGTTTTTGAAATTACCAGTTATGAAGGCGAACCTCGGCTGATGGAAAAGGACAAGCACTTATTTGTCCAATTCATGTCGGTTCAGGAAATTTACGATTGCATCGCTAGTGGATATTTATGCGATCCTACCTGGTTTACCTATGTTCTGCCGTATCTAGCATTATCAAACCTATCCAGCTCCGCTTAAAGCGGGGCTTTTTTATTTTTTACTAACTTTAATATACAATTCATTTAATGAAGTCAGTTGTTTTTTGTTCCAGCCAAAGATTTAATCGAGAGATGAAGGATTTTATCGCTGAACTAAGGCGTTTAGCCCAAGAAAGAAATCAGCATATAGTGATTTTAGAGCCAGAATTCGGCGAACTAGAAGAACAATTTGGCCAAACTGCCCACGAAAAAGAGAGATTATCCAATTCCTACTACCGTACCACTATCGCTGGCAAGGTTTATGACCACCTTTTTCGCAAAGTGCGGGTTGCGGATGTTTGTTTTATCTTTAATAAAGACGGTTATCTGGGAGTGAATACCACCGGCGAACTGTTTGCCGCTGCCATGTCTGGTAAAATGTGTTACGCTCTTGATAACCGCACTCTTATGGGCGCTTATCCCCACGATCTTTATGAAGAGCCTTCAAGCCGGAAATTAATCCATGAGATAATTTCCGTTCCCGAAGAACTTCTCAAGCGATTGCTATAAGAAAATACCTCAATCCAGCAACCTTTTAATCAATCCTTCAACATCAGACGATCGTCCAATGTTGAAGTGAGATTTTAATTTCTGAATTCCTTTTGAATTTATTTTGAATTTCTTCCGAGTTTTTTCTGAGTTCCTCTTGATACCGCGCAGCTCTGCTGCGCGGAGGTCTATTAAATTACTTTAAATTAACAAAGAGGCTTTTAATTAAAGAGAGAATTTGCTTTAATATTTTTATGAAACCAACCATCGGTTTGGAGATTCATGCCGAATTAAAGACCCACACCAAGATGTTCTGCGATTGTCTGAATAACCCAGATGAACGGCATCCTAATATCAATATTTGTCCCATCTGCGCTGGCCATCCGGGAGTCCTGCCAGTAATTAATAAAAAGGCGGTGGAACTAGTTTTAAAGACCGGCCTGGCTTTAGGCGGAAAACTTTTTCCTAAAAAACGTTCTAAATTCGACCGCAAGAATTATTTCTATCCGGACCTGCCTAAGAACTACCAAATTTCCCAGTATGATGAGCCGCTGGTTGAGGGCGGTAAACTACTAAATATTAGAATCCGCCGTATCCATTTAGAGGAGGATGCCGGCCGTCTCACGCATAGCAAAGAGTCCAGTTTTGTGGATTTTAATCGAGCGGGCGTTCCTCTGATGGAGCTGGTTACCGAGCCGGATATTACCAGCGCGGCGCAGGCGATGGAGTTTGCTAAAGGACTGAAGTTGATTTTACGCTACCTTGATGTCTCCGATGCCGATATGGAGAAAGGCCATTTGCGTTTGGAAGCCAATGTCTCTTTAGATATGGGCACTAAAGCTGAGATTAAAAATATCAATTCTTTTAAAGCGCTAGGCGAAGCTATTAATTATGAATTGGCGCGGCAGGAAAAAATACTGGTTTCCAGAAAAAAAGTCAGCCACGAAACCAGAGGCTGGGACGATATTAAAAAACAGACTTTTTCTCAAAGGAGTAAAGAGGAGTCGCACGACTACCGCTACTTTCCTGAACCCGACCTGCCCCCGCTCGACGCTAAAGCTTTTAATATTAAAGAATTAGAGGCTTCTATTCCGGAGTTGCCTGCGGACAAGCGCCGCCGTTTTGTCAGCGAATTTAACCTGGAGGAAGGCCAAGCAGATCTGCTTATCCAAGATAGAGAGGCGGCTTCTTATTTTGAAGAAGCGGTTTCTGAATTAAAGAGTAATAATCAAATACCTCTCTTATACAATTATTTGACCAGCGATCTTTGGGGTCTTATGAAAAAAAATGAGATTGCTGTTAATAATTTAAAAATTAAGCCTTCGGATATTGCACATTTGGTGGATTTAATAGATTCTAAAGAAGTTACCAGCCGCATAGCTAAAAACGTGCTGGAGAAGATGTTTGATACGGGGCTGGATCCCCATCAGATCATTGAAAATGAAAACTGGGCCAAGATTTCCGACGAAAAATTCCTTGGGGAATTAGCGGTAAAAATTATCAAAGCCAATCCCGATCCGGTGGCGGATTTTCATAAAGGCAAAGTTCAGGCGGTGCAATTTTTAATTGGCAAAGCGATGTCTGAATTGGGCGGCCAAGCCGATCCCAATCTTTTAAGAAAAATTTTTGAAAAAACGCTGAAAAAGAAACATACCAGTTGAAGGGAGGTGTGAGGTGATAGCCGGTGAGCGCATCCGTTTGCGCGGTTGGCAGTTAGTGGGAACAGAATTTTACAATTACCGTGTTTATTTAGATAAACGAAGAGTCAGGTGTGGTGAATTTTATCAGGAAAAGAGTTTTAATTCTGTTAAACAAACGGCTTTTATGACGGTGCGTGTCCACCAACGTTCTTATAAAGGGGGCGGTGTTGAGGAAAAGATAACGGTCAGATCCATCTATTTTTTTGACAAAGGCCCCTTTATTCAACTTTGGAGAAGCGATGATACGCCATCTTTTAGTCAAAGCGCCAGCGTCAATCAGCCAGAGTGGCAGAAAGATTTTTATAAAGTAATAAAAATCGGCGATAGCTGGCAACGTCTGGAAAAGAATGAGTGGTTCTTGATTCATAGAATAAAAGAGTCGGATATTGGTTCTAAGACTGTGATTATTAAAATCATCGATAAAAATAAAAAAGTTATTAAAGTCAGTTTTCAATAACCCCGTTCTTTCAACAAGGCGGGGATTATTTTTTTTTAGCGATTTCTTTTTTAATAAGTTTGATAAAGTAATCCAAACTTTTTACTCCCAAATCCCCCCGCTGGTAATGCCGGACACTAATCTTTTTATTTTTTAGTTCTTTGTCGCCAACCACCAAAATGTATGTAGACCTCTTTATTTCCGCCTCTCTTATTCTCTTGCCGACGGTTAGATTATCAGACTTCAACTCCGATCTTATTTTTTCCTCCAGCAGTTTTTTATGGATTTTTTTGGCATAGCCGGCATGATTAGCGCCGACGTTAATAATTGTCGTTTGCGCGGGAGAAAGCCAAACCGGTAAGTGGCCGTTTAAATGCTCTAAAATCACCCCGATAAACCTCTCAAATGTTCCAAAGATAGCCCTGTGGATAACCCACG
Source organism: uncultured Candidatus Saccharibacteria bacterium (assembly GCA_964373915.1). Taxonomy (GTDB): domain Bacteria; phylum Patescibacteriota; class Minisyncoccia; order UBA6257; family UBA11618; genus CAYJWP01. The sequence continues at coordinate 14,817 of CAYJWP010000001.1, forward strand.
GTAGTTTTTGGCCGCCATTTTCGTCAACATAATAAGTTTTGAACTGCTTGGGCAACATTACCAAATCCAATTGCGCCGTTCCCAACTGCCACTCTCTGTTTTGGGAATCTTTGACATGGGCTTCAATTTTAGGGCCGTAAAACGCGCCCTCTCCTTGAGCGGTGGAATATTTTATTTTAGAAGCTTTCAGGGCTTTTTCCAGCGCCCCTTCCGCGCTTTGCCACTCTTCTTTTGTGCCTAGAAATTCCTTAGGGCGGGTAGCTAGGACATAGGTTGGTTTTAAATTAAACATAGCGTAAAAAACCTCTATCGTCTTAATTATTTTTCTGACCTCTTCTTCGGTTTGCTCCGGCGCGCAGTAAATATGCGCATCATCCATTGTCATCTGCCTTACTCTCAACAAGCCGCCCAAAGTTCCCGAAAGCTCGTTGCGATGCAGGTGACCTATTTCTGCCAGCCGCAAAGGCATTTCCCGATAGCTGCGGATGCGGGAGTTGAAAATATAGGTCGATTCGGGGCAGTTCATCGGTTTAATTGCCAGATGTTCATTGCCGTCAATGGGGTTGTCAAAATAAAACATATTCTTTCTGAAATGCTGCCAGTGCCCCGATTTTTTAAAGACTTCATTTTTAACCATTATAGGCGTTGATATTTCTTGGTAGCCGCTTTCGTCATTAATTTCTCTAATTGCCCTTTCTAGCTCCCTAAAAATTATCATACCGTTGGCATGCCAAAACGGAGCGCCGGGCGCTATCTCCTCAAAAGAGAAAAGATCCATCAAGCGTCCCAGCTCCCTGTGGTCCTTTTTTTCCATATTTTGAAATTATATTGCTTTCAAAGCCAGTCTACAAGCTTTTTGCGCTGTCACAGATAAATCTTGGCTCACTATTGCGCCAGGACATGCGCCCGCTAACCAAAAGCGTCCGCCCCTCGTTCCATAGGGAGATATTTTTTTCAAAAACATCAGGAAAAATAACAGCTTCTATTTCATCATTAAAATCCTCAATTTTGACGAAAGCCATCGGCTTGCCTGTTTTGGTAATTATTTTTTGCACTTTAGTTATCAATCCGCCGATATCAAAATAAACTCTTTCCGACTTGATGGTCAGGGCATCCTTAATAGTTTTTGTTTTTATTAGTTTTTCTCTATGAGAATTCAGAGGATGGTCTGATATATAAAGGCCTAGCAGTTCTTTTTCCCACATTAATCTAGTTTTGGCGTCTGCTTGCTCGGTTTTAGCTAGCTGTAATTCTCCGGAAAAACCATTGCCAAAAAGCCCTATCTGGCTGCTTTTTTGATATTTTTTTATAGCGCCGTTGAATCGCAAAATATTATCTATATTTCCTAAGGCCTGGTTGCGTTCAACTCCTAAGCAATCCAAAGCCCCACACTTAATAAGGCTTTCTAGAGATTTTTTATTTAAGTCCTTATGGTGGATGCGTTTCAGGAAATTGGATATTCCTGAAAAGGGGCCCTGGCTCTGGCGGTTGGCTACGATAGCCTCCACTATGTTATAACCGACATTTTTTATTGCCAGCAGGCCGAAGCGAATAGTTTTTTCTTCTGGCACGAAGTCCAGCCAGCTTTTGTTAATATCGGGTGGAAGGATAGCGATATCCATTTTTTTACTTTCGTTGACCAAGAAAGCGATTCTTTCGATATCTCCAGAATCGGAGTTGAATAGGCCAGTCATAAATTCCACCGGGTAGTGGGCTTTCAGATAAGCTGTCTGATAACCGATGGTGGCGTAACAGACGGCGTGGCTTTTATTGAAACCGTAGCGGGCAAATGGGGGAAAGAGTTCCCAGATAGCTTTGGCCACCTTCTCCTCTATGCCATTAGTTATCATGCCGTTAATCAATTTTTCTTTTTGCTGATCCAACAGAGACTTTATTTTTTTGCCGATAGCTTTACGCAAGGTGTCGGCTTCCGCCAAAGTAAAGCCAGCCAAGTCGCGGGCGATTCTCATCATCTGCTCCTGATAAATGCCGATGCCATAAGTATTTTTCATAATCGGCTCCAGTCCCGGATGCAGATAGATTATTTCTTCCTGCCTGTGTTTTCTTTTAATGAAAGAGGGAATTAATTCCATGGGGCCGGGGCGATAAGCTGCCACCAAAGCCACTAAATCTTCTAATTCCGTGGGTATTAAATCTTTCATATAGCGCCTCATTCCCGAACTTTCGAACTGAAACACTCCAGCGGTGTCGCCATTTTGCAGCATAGTAAAAGTTTTTTGGTCGTTAGGGGGAAGATTGTCGATGTCTACCTCTCCCTTGCCGCTTTCTCTAACAAGGCGGACCGCCTCTTCTAAAATTGTCAGGTTTTTTAAGCCCAGAAGATCCATTTTCAACAATCCTAAATCTTCTACGGCGTGCATCTCAAATTGGGTAACAATAGTATTATCGTCTTGTGGCGCGTATTGCAGAGGCAGGTAATTAGTGAGTGGTTTTTCTCCGATAACGATGCCACAGGCATGGACAGAAGCGTGGCGGGCGACGCCTTCCAGATGTTTAGCCGCGTCAATAATTTTTTTAGCGTCAGCGTTGTTTTCGTAAAAATCTTTCAGTTCTTTTATATTTGCCAGAGAGCTTTCCAGATTTTGATTAAAGGGAATTAGTTTTGCTATCCGGTCGCACAAAGAATAATTCATACCCAGCGCCCGGCCAGCGTCGCGCACCGCCGCCCGCGCCGCCATAGTTCCAAAAGTGATAATGTTGGCTATGTGTTCTCGGCCATATTTTTCCTGAAGATATCCCAAAACTTCATTGCGCCGCTGGTCGGCCAGGTCAACGTCTATATCGGGCATCTGGATACGATCGGGGTTTAAAAATCTTTCAAAAAGAAGGCCAAATTTCAATGGGTCAACATTAGTGATTCCAATAATATAGGAAACAATACTGCCCGCGGCCGAGCCTCTGCCCGGGCCAACGACAATGCCGCGGCTTTTTGCCCAATTGATAAAATCTTGGACGATAAGGAAATAATCGGCAAAGCCCATATTGTTCACCACCTCCAATTCGTAATCAATTCTCGCCCGTATTTCTTTGGTTATTTCGGGGTATCTTTCACCGGCTTTTTTTTCCGTAAGTTTTTTCAAAAACGAAAATGGCGATTCGCCATTAGGCAGGGGAAATTTAGGCAAAATAATTTTTCCCAACTCTATTTCCACATTGCAGATGCCAGCTATGCGCAGGGTGTTTTCCACAGCCTCCGGAATATCTTTGAAATTTTCAACCATAGCTTCAGCGCTTTTCATAGAAAAATCATCACTCAGAACCCGTTTATTATCCCCGGACCATTTATTGCTTGCCTGAACTGAAAGCAGGATGTTGTGGTAAGGCGCATCTTCTGTTTTTAAATAATGGATATCTTGAGTGGCCACTAGCGGAGTGCCTGTTTTTCTGGCCAGTTCTATTAAACCGGCTCTTATTTTTTGGAAATTATTGGGGTCAATTCCTGGGTGATGGCCGACCTCAATATAATAATTTTCCTCGCCAAAAATCTCTTTATGTTCCAGAACCACTTTTTCCGCTCCGTCAAAATTATCCTTAAGAAGATTTTTTATCACTTCGCCAGAATAGCATCCCGACAAGGCGATTAATCCTTCGCTATGCTGGCACAGCAACTCCTTATCTATGCGCGGCTTATAATAAAAACCCTCCAGATTGGACTTAGTGACCAGTTGAATCATGTTTTGCCAGCCCTCATTGTTGCGGCACAACAGAGTCAGATGAAAATATTTATTGTCAATGCCATGAATTTTTTCACGGCGGCTTCTGGGAGCGACATAGGCCTCAATCCCCAAAATTGGCTTAATGCCGGCGGCTTTGGCTTTTTTAAAAAACTCTATAGCGCCATAGACATTGCCATGGTCTGTCAGCGCCAGAGCCGGCATTCCCAGCTCTTTGGCGTAGCCCACCAGCTCGTCTATTTTCGCTAGGCCATCCAGTAGCGAATAATGGCTATGGGTGTGGAGATGGACGAATTTTCTCATGTTTGTGATAGTAGTATAGCACACAAAAAGCCCCTAAAAAGGGGCCTCAGTTTTATTGTTTTTTTTCAATCTCGGCAGCGCTTCTTTGAAGCTATCAATGGGTACGCAGCCGGTGAAAAAATTAAAAAATTTTCCATCATAAGGCGACAAAGCCATTGAGGTTATACCGATAACCTCGCCTTTTATATCAAAAAGAGGGCTTCCAGAACTGCCGGGATTAATCAAAGCGTCATGTATAATCCAACCAGTTGGGATACCGTTTAAAAAAGTCTGATAATCCAAACTGACTATTTTTCCAGTGGTTATCGCCCAGGAAAGGGGAGCGGGATGGCCTATGTTCGCCACCTCTTGTCCAATAATCAGATTCTTTGAGGAACCTAGAGGCATGGCCGGCAAATTATCGGCGTCTTCGCCTTTAAACTTAAGTAAAGAAACGTCTATGACGGCATCGTACCCCACCAACTCTAATTCCATTCTTTTCCTAAGCGGAGAATAAAAATAGCCGTATATCTTTTCTATCAGCTCCGGCTTGTCATTTTCCACAAGATGGCCGACGGAAGCCACCCAAATTCCGTCTTCGTCTTTAAAAATAAATCCGGAAAATAAAAAAATCTTGCCGTCTTTCGCAACAGCGAGGATTTTAACAACGGCATTTTTTTGATTAACGATTTTTGTGTAGGGATATTCTTCTCCTCCCTCACCACTATTCACCTCTGCTAATCGATGGCCTAAAAAACCGCCTATCACCGCTGACAATAAAGGCGTAAGCAACAAAAGAAAAAAAGCGATGGTGGTTTTCTTTTCCAAGAGGCGTCTCCTTTAGTTGCTGGTTTTCAAAGTTCCTTTTTAAAGCTATCATTAATCTGATATTTTATGCCATAGGCGTTGTTGAAAATTTGACTAATATCGCATTATAGTATTTACTGGTAGTTAATTGTATGGGAGGCGTACCAGTTAAGCATCATAGTAAGGGCAAAGTCGGCCGCCGCCGTTCGCATCTTGCTCTAAAGAAAATAAAAATCTCTGTTTGTCCGCAGTGCAAGGGGCCGGTTTTATCGCATCGCTCTTGCGGGCAGTGCGGCAGTTACAAACTTAAAGCTAAAAGCGCAAAACAATAATTGTGGCAACTCGGCAGTTAGGCAGATCTATTGTTCTCCAGTCTTTATATGAGTGGGATTTTGAGGGCAAGAAGGGGGATTTGGCCAAAATAGTTGAGAGAAATATGCAGGAATTCGGCCCCGGTTTTGACGAGCCGGAATTTGTCTGGAAATTGGTTACCGGCGTGGTAAAAAATATAGAAAAACTGGATAATATTATAACCAAAGCGGCGCCCGAATGGCCTTTGGAACAGGTGGCCATAGTTGATCGCAACGCCTTAAGGATCGGTCTTTATGAACTTCTTTATGCCGACCCCAACGAAGTGCCCCCCAAGGTGGCTATCAATGAAGCTATAGAAATCGCTAAAAACTATGGCGGCCCCAACTCGGGCAAGTTTATTAACGGAGTTTTAGGAACGGTTTATAAGGAAATAGAAAATAAATAACAAATTTCAAAATCTGAATGACAAAACAAAATCAAAATATAAAACCCAAAAATATTTTTTGTTATTTGAGCGCTGATTTTTGAGTTTATTTAGAATAATTAGATCAATTATTAATTAGAAATTTTTATAATATGCAATTCTCAAAATTGGAAGAAAAAATAAAATACAATTTCAAAAATAATAATCTTCTCAAAGAAGCTCTTACTCACAGGTCTTATATCAACGAAAACCGTTCTTGGAAATTTTCTCACAATGAACGCTTGGAATTTTTGGGAGACGCGGTTTTAGAGCTTATAGTCACCGAAGAACTTTTTCATCGCTTTCCCGAAAAGAGCGAGGGCAAACTCACCCCCCTACGGGCGGCTTTGGTTAATTATCAGATGCTGGCAAGGGTGGCGCTCTCTTTTAATCTAGAAAAGTTCGTTCTTCTTTCTCGGGGCGAGGCCAAGGATAATGGGCGGGGTAAAGAGGTGGTTCTGGCCAATGCCACCGAGGCGCTTATCGGCGCCATATATCTTGACAGCGGTTATGATGCCGCTAAAAAGTTTATCAATAACTTTGTGGTGGTTTTTCTTGGCGAAATTCTTCGTGAGGGCCTGCAGAGCGATGCTAAGAGTTTGTTGCAGGAAAAGATGCAAGCCAGCGAAAAAATCACCCCTGTCTATAAAGTGCTTGAGCAGTCCGGACCGGAACACCAAAAAGTCTTCAAGGTGGGAGTTTATTCTGGAAAAAAGATGATTGCTTCCGGAGAGGGCCGCTCCAAACAGGAGGCGGAGCTGGATGCGGCCAAAAAGGCCTTATCCACAGGCATGCGATAGATTTTTTGCGCTGTATTGTGTTATTGTGTAACCAATGTCTTTTCCGAAGTTATCTGTTTTTCTTGCCTGCTTGTTTTTATTTTTCAGCGTAGTTTTTTCTTCTCTAGCCGTCACCGCCGGACCTAATGATCCGGGAACAATGGGATCTATTGATGGCACTGGCAACGTTAACTGGACTGATCCTGACAATGCTAAAACCAGTAATAATTCGTACGCCACCTATTCCAGCGGTAGCGGCGACCGTAGCGATCTTTTACGCGCCACTAATTTTGCTTTTGCTCTTTCTTCCGGGTCTACCATTGACGCTATTACGGTTAAAGATGAGAAAAAAAGAACCGGCTCCGCTTTTTGCGAGACTGGCACTGTCAATCTGGTCCTTTCCGGCGCCATTAGGGGTGAGGATAGCACAGCTGACGACCCCGATAACGCTGATTGGCCGACTGTTGATACTATTGCCACCTATAACGGCATCACCAACGCTCTTTGGAACACCACTTGGAGCGAGGCGCAGGTGGAAGATTCCACCTTCGGCGTGCAGCTAGATGCCATATGTGATATTGGCGGCACCGGCAACGTTGACCATATCAACATTACCATCACTTACACCGAAGAAATTCCAGAATTCTCTACCTACGCTCTGATTTTATTAATTGCCGGCATCGGCTACGTTGTTTACTTAAAAAAGGATTTTCTGTTTAATAACACTTGATGAGGGTTGCTTTTAAGTTGCTGGCCCTGTTGCTGATTCAGGCGGCTTTACTCTGGTTTTTTATCCCCTCTGGATTTTTTTACGGCAGTGTAATTTTTTCTCTGGGTTTTTTAGCAATCCTCCTATTTGCCTTCTTTTTTATTAATAAAAAAGAATTTTACGAGAAAACATTATTGCCGCCTTTAAAGCAGTTTTTTTCCGCTATTTTGCCTTTGGCGGGAGCGGCTCTTATTTTTTGGAAGGCCGCTTTTTTCCCAGAGCCCTTGTCAAAAATAGTGGCCGCCTTAATTGCTGCTAATCCAGATTTCTGGCAGGTGATTTTTACATCCATAAAAGTATCAATTCTTTTTTTACCCTCCGTTTTTTTATTGCCAGTTTTATTTTCTTGGGATTTTATTAAAAAATTCCGCCTGTCTCTGTCTCTTATCTATTTGTTTCTTTTTCTGCAAATCTGGTTTCAAGCCATTCTCGCTTTGTTCTATAATGTTTTTAGCCAGGAAATACTTTTTTTAAGCTATTATATTCTCTCCCTTGTCCCCGGGCAGATTGCTTCTTTTGATGCGGGTTCTATGAAACTGACCAATGGCGAAATCTCCGCCATTATCGCTCCATCCTGTATTGGTTTGGGATCAATGACCATTTTCACTGTCATCTTTGTTTTTTTGTGGATTAATATGCGCCGTCGGCCCGGCTTCTCCCAGAAAAAGGCCGTTGTTGCTTTTTTGGGAGGATTAGCCGCTGTTTTCCTACTTAATATTTTGAGAATCGTCCTTATTATGCTGGTAGCCAATCAGTTGCCGATAGCTCTTAAAACTTTTCACAATCTCACCGGCGCTCTCTTTGTCTTTATCGTTTTTCTCATTTATTTGCAGTTTGTTTTTCCCCGTTGGATAATAAAAGGTAATGTTGGAAAAACTGGAGCTGGTAGGCTTTAAATCTTTTAACAATAAAACAATTTTAGAATTTCCAGCTGGCATCACGGTTATCGTCGGCCCCAATGGTTCGGGAAAATCAAATATCATAGATGCTTTGCGCTGGCTTTTAGGTGAGAGGGAGACGAAAAATTTAAGAGGATTAAAAGCGGAGGATTTGATATTCTCCGGCACCAAAAAAAAGACCCGTTTGGGGATGGCGCAGGCGACCCTTTATTTTAATAATAGCCTGCAGATTCTGCCCGTTGATTTTGCCGATGTGGCTATTGCCAGAAGAATCCACCGTGATGGCGCCTCCGATTATCTAATTAATAAATCATCTGTCCGGCTCAAGGATTTAATTGACCTTTTTGCCAAGTCTAAAATGGGAGCCAAAGGCTTCTCTATTATCAATCAGGGCGACAGCGACCTTTTTGTTAAGGTTTCTTCCAGAGAAAGGCGGGAGATGATTGAGGAGATGCTGGGCCTGCGCCAGTATCAACTCAAAAAACATGATGCCTTGCTTAAACTTAATAACACGCAAATAAATCTGGAGCAGTCAAAAATAACAGCCAATGAGCTTCTGCCTCGCCTGCGCTTGTTGCGGCGCCAGACGGACAGGTTGGAAAAAAGAGCCGTGTTTGTCCAAGAATTAAAAGATTTAGAGGACAGATATTTTTCAATTAAAGTCACTCATCTGCAGCAGCAGGCGTCAGATATTGACCCAAAAATTTATCAACTAGATAAGGAGATGAAGGATAAACTGCGGGAACTCAATCAACTGGAGAGTGAGGTTGCTAAAATAGAAAAACAAAAACCCAAGCCATCCTATTCTAGTGAAGACAGATTTAAATTACAGAAAGAGCTTTCGGATATAGAAGCGCAGTTAAAGTTTGCCGCTCCAGAAACAAAGGCCAAAGCATCTTCTTTCAAGCTTTCGCAAACTCTTGGGCAAATTAGAGATGAAGCGGCCGTTATTCTTAATAAGGACAATAATTTAGATGGCCTTAGGCAATTTCTTCAAAAAATAATCGGGGTCGTAAATGATATTTTAAAATCGGAAACCAAACCTTCGGGGAATAATAAAAACAATCTCATTGATAGAGCGCAGCTTCTTAATAAACAGCTGTTGGAGGCCGAGAAGCGGGAGAGAGAGGCGCGGTCGGGTATTGAGAGTTTTAATGATTCTTTCCGCGGCGCTTATCAGGCTGTCTTAGCAAAAAAAGATAATATCAGCGGCTTGAAAGATAAAAGAAATCAACTGCTTTTAGAAAAAGACCGCTGGCGTTTAAAGTGGCAGGATCTTGATAGCAAAATAAAACAGGCGGGTAGGGACATCAAAGAATTTTCTCTTATTTCTGCGGGAGATTTTGATTTTGATGGAGCTGAAAGCAAGATGGCAAAACTAAGGGCCGAATTGGTTTTAGCCGGCGATATAGATGAAGGAATATCCAAAGAAGCGCAGGAAACAGAGCAGCGCTACCAGTTTTTATCCTCTCAAATTAGTGATTTAGAAAAAGCCGTTGCCGATCTCAACGAGTTGATAAATAACCTTGACGAAAAAATAAAAAATGGTTTTAGCAAATCTCTCCTGTCGGTCAATAGCGAATTTGATAAATACTTCAAGATGATGTTTGGCGAGGGCAGGGCGCGGCTGGCGGCTAGTGAAGACGGTGTGGAAATAGAATTAAACCTGCCTAGTAAAGGCATTAAGAATCTGGATTCTTTATCCGGCGGGGAGAAGAGTTTAGTGGCCATCGCCGCCTTATTTGCCCTTATCAGCGCCAGCCCGCCTCCTTTTCTGGTGTTTGATGAAATAGACGCCGCTCTTGACGAAAGAAACAGTAGCCGCTTTGCCGAGCTGTTAAAGAAAGTTTCTCCCAAAACCCAGTTTGTGGTCGTCACCCACAACCGCGCTGTTATGGAGTGCGCTGATGTTTTATATGGCGTTACTATGGGAGAAGATGGCATTTCTAAGGTGATTTCATTGAAGTTGGATTAATAATTATTGTAATAGAATTTAGAATTATGAATTACGAATTTCGATTAAATTTTAAATTAATTAATTTTTAAACATTCTCACATTCAATCCGCCAGCTAGCGGACAAAATTCGAATGACTAAAACTAATGAGGTTGAATAAGGTTTCGGTTTCGCGGCTCGTATCGGTAAAGGTTTTCGTTATACGGTACCGTAACCTTTTAACGATAGCCGATACGAGTGACGCCAACGAAAACGATTACCGTTTTAAATTTTGGATTTAATTTGTCATTTGAGCTTTGATTTTAGAAATTAATTTCAAAAAAGGTTGGTCTTGTTTTAAGAGCGATGGTCTTGACTTTTCCAGTAAAATAAATTACACTATACAAGTTATGCTAGTCTTAAAATTAAGAAGGATTGGCAAGAAACATCAGCCGGCTTATCGGCTGGTGGTGACCGAGAAAAGAACCAAACTTGACGGCAAGTATTTGGACGACCTTGGTTGGTACAATCCCCGAAGCAAACAGCATCAGTTTAAAAAAGAGAGAGTGCTTCATTGGTTGGGGCATGGCGCTCAGAAGACTGACACTGTTCATAATTTGCTTATTAAGGCTGGCGTGATTGAAGGTAATAAGATTGCAGTTCATAAAATAAAAACCGTCGGGCAATCTGCAGAAAATATAAACGAACAGGGAACAAAAAACATGGATGAGCAAATGAATCCTATGCCTGGACAAAGTCCAGAGGGAGCTCCTGCTATGCCGGAAACTCCGGTGACCGAGGAGCCTGTTACTGAAGAAGAAGAGTCTGTAACCGTTCCTGAAGAGCCGGCTGCTGAGCCAAAAGTTGAGTAATATAGGTTATTAATTTGACTGCAACTATTTATTCTGTTAAAATGCCGCAGAAGTTGCAAAGGTCGTAAAATGATTGAAAATTCAGGTTATGGCTACAAAACCCAAAGACCAAGATTTTTTAGAGTTTCTTGTTAAGTCTATTGTTGATCATCCGGACGATGTTCTGGTTGATCGCAAAGTAGACGAAATGGGGGTTCTGCTTTCTTTGAAAGTTAATCCTCAAGACATGGGAGTGGTGGTTGGTCGACAAGGTTCAACTGCTAAGGCTATTCGTTCTCTTTTGAGAATCGTTGGCGTTAAAAATAACGCCCGCGTCAACCTTAAAATTGAAGAGCCGGAAGGCGGCCGCGTCTTTCGTCGGGAAGAAAGCCTATAAAACAAATTTAATACAATAACCGGATACAGTACTGTACCCGGTTATTGTATTATTATGTAGGTATGAGATTTGATATTATTACAATTTTTCCGAGAATTTTTGATTCCTATTTTAATGAGTCTATTATTAAACGCGCCCGGAAAAATAAGAAAATTAAGATTAATGTTCACAATCTTAGGGATTACACCAACGACCGCCATCGGTCAGTTGATGATTCTCCTTATGGCGGAGGACCGGGGATGGTCTTAAAATTAGAGCCCATTTATAAAGCGGTAACAGCTTTAAAGCGAAAAGTGAAAAGCCCTGCCAGAGTAATCTTATTTTCCACCAGAGGGAAGAAGCTGGACGAAAAAATGGCTAAGCGGCTATCTAAATATAGGCAACTTATTTTAATCTGTGGGCGCTACGAAGGAGTGGATGAGAGGGTGGCGCAACATATTGCCGACGAAGAGATTTCCGTCGGGGAGTTTATTCTTTCCGGAGGAGAGTTGCCCGCTATGATGCTGGTTGACTCGGTGGCTCGTTTCGTTCCCGGAGTTTTAGGCAAGAAGGAATCTTTAGAATCAATCAAGGGCAGTTACCCCGTTTACACCAGGCCGGAAAAGTTTAAAGGATGGCAAGCGCCCAAAGTTCTTCTTTCCGGCAATCATCACGCCATTGACGAATGGAGAAAAATATTATAGAATAGCCGTGGTTTCTTTAACAACTGTTAAATTTACAAAGGAGGAGCGGTGTCTATCAGAGACGACTCTAATTTTCTTGATTTCTATATTCGGGAAATCAGTAAGTATCCTCTATTAAACAAGGAAGAAGAATTGGAGTTGGCCCGGCAAATCGGCTCCGGCGCTTGGGCCAAGTCTCGGCTAAAGAGGTTTTCCGGCAGTAGAAAAGAGAAGAGTGCCTTACGGCTAAAAGTTCAGCGGGGTGAAGCCGCCCGCCAAAAGCTGATTTGCTCTAATTTAAGATTGGTGATGGCTTGCGCCAAAAGATTTGTTTGCAGCAATGTCGGTTATGCCGAACTAATTAATGAAGGAAATCACATTTTAACTAGTTTTGTTAATCGTATAGCTAATATTAACGACCGGCGTCGTTTTGATTGGCGCCGAAATTGCCGCTTTGTGACCTTTGTCTATCGTCGCTTAAATTGGGATTTGTACCGTTATGCGAGAGATCAGCGATTAATTCAGGTTCCTGACTATCTGTTTGAAATAAAAAAGGGCAGACATAGACGCCAGCTTCTGGAATACGCATCGCGGCAAATTATTATGGCCAGCCAGATGAGTAGAAGAGCAGAAAAAGAGTCGCCTTTTGAGTTTTTGGATCAACGTTCCACCGAGCCTTGGGAAGAGGCCAGCGTTCGAGAAAATAATCTCAATCTGAGCATCGCTCTGGAAAGCGTTGGTCAAAATTTTGGAGTAAGAAATTTAGAAATTATCAAAATAAGATTCGGGCTTAACGATTGCCAAGAACACACTCTGGAGTACATTGGCCGGCGCTTCGGCATCTCCAAAGAAAGAGTGAGGCAGATTATAAAAAAGATTTTAAACTGGATTAGGGAAAACAACACCTCTTTACGTGCCTCTTGACTTTTGTCGGGAGGTTTTTTAATATCAGCTCACCGCTTAAGACATCAGGCAGGGCTTCGCCGCGGGCGGAACGTAAGACCTGACGAGGTATATGCTTACCAGAGACCAAAAAAAGAATCAGGTGGAGAATGGGGTTAAAGCTATTAAAAACAGCCAAAGCCTTCTTTTTGCCGATTTTTCGGGATTGCCTATTAGCGTTCTAAAAGAGCTGCGTTTAATTTTGAGGGCCGCCGGAGCAAAGTTTAAAGTGTTAAAAAAGCGTCTTTTTAAAATTGCCCTTAAGGAATCCGGAGTTGATTATGATCCCACCCAGTTTCAGTCGCAGGTGGGCATAATATTTATTCCCGAAGACGTGCTTTCTGTAGCCGGCAATATTGATAAATTTTCCAGAAGCATCAATAAAGCTAATAAGCATCTTCACCTCAATATTCTTGGAGGGTTTGATATTAAAGAAAGTAAGATTATTTCCGCGGAGGAGTTTAAAATTTTAGCTAAACTGCCCACCAGAGAGGTGTTGCTTTCCCAGTTAGCCATATCTTTTATTATACCCATTAAGCAGTTGATGTTTGCCTTAAACGGTCGCAAAGAACAATTAGAAACGAAATAATAATATGGAAAAATATAAAGATTTATTAGATAAAATAGAGAAGATGACCATTATGGAATTGTCGGAATTAGTCAAGGCGATGGAGGAAAAGTTCGGCATTTCGGCGGCCATGCCTGTTGCCGCGGCTAGCGGAGCCGGAGCGGAAAGCGAGGCTGAAGAAAAAACCAGCTGGAACGTTCTTCTTAAAAGCGCCGGTTCCCAGAAAATTCAGGTCATTAAAGCTATTAAGGAAGCCACCGGATTGGGTTTGCAGGAGGCTAAGGCTTTAGTTGACGGCGCCCCCAAAGTGGTTAAAGAGGGGTTAAAAAAAGAGGAGGCGGAAGAATTAAAGAAAAAATTGGAAGCGGCTGGCGCAACTGCGGAATTGCAGTAAACTGTGAAGAGGGTCCGCCAGCCGGCGGGCGGGCGTTTAGTTCAGTGGTAGAACGTTCCGTTCACATCGGAAAGGCCATAGGTTCAATTCCTATAACGCCCACCGTTTGTCCATTGAAAACAAAAGAAAAGGAGGTGGTAGGTGCGTTTACTGGAAAAGTGGCTGAAAGAAGAACCTCAAGGGTTACGGTGCTTCACATTAATTATTTGGTTTTTTATTGTTTGTTTTCTATACTCTGCTTTTGTTGCCGAACCCATACTAAAATGGGGTTTAGGTCAGAAAGAAATAAGCGAGATTAACACCAGATTAGTTCATTTTTTTTCTGATTTATTTTCCCAATCTTTCTTTTATGGAGCTGTATTTATAGCTCTAGCGGCCTTCTTTGAAGAGGTTTTCTTTCGTTTTTTGCCCGTTGTTATTTTTCGTTTTTTTAGCGGTAAAGTATGGGTTCTTTTCTGTGCCGCAATTATATCCTCGTTAGCCTTTGGATATGCCCATTACGGCCAATTTATTTCTATTTTTGCCCAGGGCGTGATTGGTTTTTTGTGGTTTATGCTTTATCTAAAATGCGGAGGTTTCTACGGCGGAAGGGGCCACCTGAAGGCTTTGGTCGTGACTTCTTTTTCACATTTTGCTTTTAATATGATGATTATTTCTACCCTTTTGTTTTCTCACCCCTCTTTTTGAGGGGATTTTTATATTTAAGATTATCCCATAGCTTTCCCAAAGCGGGTCCTGGCACTAGTGCTACCCATTTTGTTAATTCATGTTGTCATAAAACCAAACCCACATTCCCAACTACCATCCAATACTCTAAACGCCGAACGGAGTATATTTCTAATGTTTAAGTTTTACAATTTAGTTTTCCACAAGCTAGCAAGTTGACGTGGAAGTAGGGTGGTTTATTATTAAAGAACAGTGGGGAAATGTGGATAACTATGGGGATAACCCAGCAATCTGTGGATAACTCACTGAAGCCGGCATGTTTATTGGAGAATATCAGCACAATATTGATGAAAAAGGTCGGCTGGCGGTGCCAGTTAAATTTCGTTCGGAATTAGGCAGAGGAGCGGTTGTTACCCGAGGACTGGATAAATGCCTGTTCCTGTTCACTGAAAATCAATGGGATAAATTAGCGGAAAAATTATCATCTTTACCGCTCACCCAAGCTAATTCCAGAGCCTTTGTTCGGCTGATGCTGGCAGGCGCGATGCAGGTTGGTTTAGATAGTCAGGGAAGAATTCTTTTGCCTGACTATTTGAGGCAGTATGCATCTTTGGAGAAGGAGGCGGTGGTTACCGGCCTTTATACCAGAGTAGAAATTTGGAGCAGAGACAGCTGGCAGGATTATAAAGCCAAAACAGAGGCGGCTTCCGATGAGATAGCCGAAAAGCTGGCCGATCTGGGGATTTAGCCAAAGCATGCACCAACCCGTTCTTTTACAGGAAGTAATTAAATTGCTTGACCCGCATCCTGGAGATTTTTTTGTTGACGCAACTTTTGGCAGTGGCGGTCATAGCCGCGCTATTTGGGAGAAAATTAAACCCCAAGGCAGATTGCTGGCTATCGATTGGAACAAAGACGCAATTAATGTTTGTCGGAAAAATTTGAGAGAGGCGGATTGCGTTATGGGTAACTTTTCTCAATTACCGGCTTTGATTCAAAGCCACTGGCATAGAAAAGCCGATGGCCTGCTGGTTGATCTGGGATTTTCCTCCGATGAGCTGGAAAATTCCGGCAGAGGGTTTTCTTTTAAAAAAAACGAACCGCTTCTGATGACTTACAGCGATGAGCAAAAACCGGTTAAAGACATCCTGCTTGAGATAAGTGAAAAAGATTTGGCCGATGTTATTAGAAATTATGGCGAGGAAAGATTTGCCGGTAGAATCGCCCGTTCAATAAAATCAGCGCCGCGTTTGGCGACCAGTAAAGATTTAGTTGACGCCATCGTCCGAGCCGCGCCTTCTAATTATGAACGAAGAAGGATTCATCCCGCCACCAGAACTTTCATGGCTTTAAGAATTTATGCCAATCGGGAATTGGAGAATTTGGAAAAGTTATTGGACCGCTTGTCAGAAACTATGTCTCCAAAGGGGCGAGTGGCAATTATCTCTTTTCATTCACTTGAGGACCGGCTGGTTAAAAATTATTTCCGCAATCTTAAAAAGAATAATCATGTTGAGTTATTGGCTAAAAAACCAATCACTGCCGGCAGAGAAGAACTGATTAAAAATCCTCGAGCGCGTTCTGCCAAGCTAAGGGCCTTAAAATTTTTATAAAATGACCATTGTTAGACCAAAATCCAATAAGTTCAAAGTTAATCTGGTTATTATCGGCTTGTTTTTGATAATGCTAGCTCTAGCTTATTGGAGTATAAATTTTTATAATCAGGTGGTTGATTTAAAACATGCTTTGGCCTCGGGCGAACAGACTCTGGAGAGGCTAAAAACTGAAAATGCCGAGATAAAAAATCGTCTCTTTTTATTGACCGACTACAATAATTTAAAGAAATTAGGCGGAGAAATGGGTCTGGCCGAAATCAAATCGCCGAAATATTTTGAAATTGATGATAGTTCATGGTCAGTCGTTTCCGTCTCACAATTTTAGTAATAGCCGTTTTAGGAGCTTTTTCTTATCTTGTTTTTAATTTTTACACTCTGCAAGTAAGCAAGGGTTCTTATTATTTGGCCAGAGCTGAATCCCAATATCGATTAGCCGGCTTCTTAGAACCACACCGGGGGTTGATTTATTTAACCGATAAAGATAGCAACAGCATTCCGGCGGCGCTTAATAAATCCTATCCTGTTATTTTTGCTGTTCCCAAAGAAATTGATGACGTGGAAGAGGCGGTCGGCATTATTAGTCCAGTCATTAAACTAGAAGAGGATGTGGTTCGCAAAGCTTTAAGCAATCGTAATACCTTATATAAACTATTAGTTAAGAAAGCTAGTAAGGAGCAAGTTGAGGAAATCAAGCAGATTAATCTCAAGGGCATTTATGTTGATGAGCAGGAGTTTCGTTTTTATTCACTGGGAGAATTAGCCGCCCATCTTTTGGGTTTTATCGGGCCGACTAAAAGCGATGATTTATTAGCCGGCCGTTATGGCGTGGAGAGGCAATTTGATAATATTCTTCGCGGCACTCCGGGAGAGGTCAGGGGCAATAAAGTCTCCCAGTCAGTTCGGGGCAAGGATATTTTTTTGACTATTGACCGCAATATTCAGGGGCGGGCCGAAGAGATATTAGAGGGGTTGGTCGGCAAATACCGCGCCCAAGGGGGAACGGTCATCGTCCAAAATCCCAAAACTGGCGATATTTTAGCCTTAGGCAACTATCCCGACTTCAATCCTAATGAATATTCTAAGTCAGATGTCAGCCGCTTCCTTAATCCGGCAATTCAGGCAATTTACGAGCCGGGTTCCATATTTAAAGTCATCACTATGGCGGCTGGCTTGGACAGCGGAAAAATCACTCCGGAAACAACATATAATGATGCCGGCCAGATTATTCTCAACGGTAAGGTGATTAAAAACTGGGATTTGAAAGCGCACGGCACCCTAAACATGACCCAGGTGATTGAGGGTTCGGTCAATACCGGCAGCGCTTTTGCCGCCGGTAAGATTGGCGGCGATCTTTTTTATAACTATCTGGAAAAATTTGGTTTTACCGAGACCACCGGCATTCAGCTCCCGGAAGAAATTATCGGCAATATAGAAAATATTAAAAAACCAAGAGAGATTAATTTAGCTACCGCTTCCTTCGGCCAGGGAATTTCCGTTACCCCCATCGGTTTGTTAAGCGCTGTTTCCGCCATTGCTAACAATGGCGTTTTAATGAAGCCTAATATTATCAAGGGCAATAACCCTAAAAAAATCAGGCAGGCGGTCAGCGCTAAAGCGGCGTCCGAAGTTACCGCCATGATGATTTCCGCGGTTGACAAAGCGATTATTGCCCGCATACCCAGTTATAAAGTTGCCGGCAAGACAGGCACGGCTCAGGTGCCTAATTTTAAGAGCGGCGGCTATACCGAGGATGTTATTAACACTTACATTGGCTTTGCTCCCGCCACTAATCCTCGATTTGTTATTTTTATTAAACTTGATAAGCCAGCTGGGGGGCCGTTAGCCGGCTTGACGGTGGTGCCGGCATTTAAGGAATTAGCCCAATTCATATTAAACTATTATAATATACCGCCTGATAATTTATGAGAGAGTTTTTAAAGCGACAATTGAAAATTATCCTCCGCGCCTTGGCTGTTCGCACTATTAAAAAATATGGGCCGGGCATCGTGGCTGTCACCGGCACGGTTGGCAAAACCTCCACCAAAGAGGCGATTTATGTTGTTTTGCGCCAACTAAGAAAGGTGCGCGCCAGTAGCGGTAATTTTAATAATGAGATTGGCCTGCCCCTGACTATTCTTGGTAATTGGCAGAAAGTTGACGGCCTATTTTTCTGGCCTAAGGTTTTTTTTCATGCTGTTAAAAATATTTTTTTTAAAAATGAATATCCGGAAGTTTTAGTGTTGGAATACGCCGCTGATCGGCCGGGGGATATCAGGTATTTGCTGGAGATTGCCCGACCGCAGATTGCGGTGGTAACCGCTATTGGCGACATTCCAGTCCACGTGGAATTTTATAGCGGTCCGGACGCCATAGCCAGAGAAAAAGGAAGAATTATTGAGGCCTTGCCTTCCAACGGCTTTGCCGTTTTGAATTTTGACGATGAGGCGGTTATGAAAATGGAAGAGCGAACGCGAGCGCATACCATTACTTTTGGCTTTGGCAAGGACGCCGAAGTCACAATCAGTAATTTTGAAAATCGCAGCGAAGATTTGCCTTTGGGCGGCAGCCGGCCGGCCGGCATTTCTTTCAAGTTGGAGCACAGCGGCAGTTTTGTCCCCATCCGCCTTAATGGCATTTTTGGCCGAGCGCAGGCCTATGCCATCGCCGCCGCCGCCTCTGTCGGTTTGGCTTTTGGCCTGCACTTAGTCCGGATTGCCGAAGCTATCCAGTATTATGAGCCGCCCTCAAGCCGGATGAAATTACTCCCTGGCATCAAGGGTACTTTTATTATTGACGACACTTACAACGCCTCTCCGATGTCTATGCACGCCGCCATTGATACTATCCGTGATCTTAAAGCCAAACGTAAAGTGGCCGTTTTAGGAGACATGCTGGAATTAGGCAAATATAGCATAGAGGCCCACGAGGCCATTGGCCGGCTCTGCACCGATGTTTTTGATATATTGGTAACAGTCGGCTTGCACGCTAATTTTTTTGCTGACGCGGCTATTAAAAATGGGTTTGACAGAAGCAGAGTTTTAAGCTTTGATACAGCAGATCAGGCGAAATTAGAGGTGCAGGGTTTGCTGGAAAAAGGGGATTTAGTTTTAGTTAAAGGATCCCGCGCCATCGCTCTTGATAAGATAGTAAGAGAAATTCAATTGCTCTCATCGTCTAGCGGCTAGGACGTCGCCTTCTCAAGGCGAAAACAGGGGTTCAACTCCCCTTGAGAGCACAAAAAAACCGGTCGCCTCAGGCGGCCGGTCGTTTTTTTTAGTAATTAGTTGTCAGGCAAAGGTGGTGGGGAGAGAGCGAGTTTCTTCCCGCCTGCCAAAGCCGGTAATCAAGATGGCAGATGTTTATTTTTTTGTCCATCGGCCTTCTTCTATTAATTTCTCCCATCAGCCCATTAACAGCTTCCACCGAATAGGTGCGAATTTCCACCTCTTCATCTCCGCCGGCTTCTAGAAATATTTTATCACCAATTTTTGATTTCAGATAAGGGCTGTATTCAATAATGCCACAGTCACATAAAGCTTTAGCTACCTGATAATCTGCGATTGGCTCCACCGTTTTTATATCTGCAATCGGCGTCAGCGCTCCGTCGGAACTCATCGCTCGGCCATGATAGAGAACAACCAGTAGGCGGCAACGTTTGTCAAAGCCGATATCCTTGAAAGATGGAAAATGTATTTTTAAAAGATCAATAATACCCATCGTCGGCTGGCCGGACATAAAACCGTGAGCGTGAGAAAAAAAATTAGCCTCACGGAACATTCTGGTAAAACTTCCCCGAAAATCATCTTTTAAAACCGCGCCCACTTCTTTTAAGATACTCCATCTATTGATAAATAGAGGAATCTCCATATTGCCGCGAAATATCGTCCTAGCGTTTTCTATTTTTAAATTTGCCAGAAAATCAGCATCCAGCAGGGGCAGTTTTTCTTCTTCAATGGCCCTCATTAAGCAAGCGTTCAAAGCCATCGCTCCCTGCCAGCTCTTTCCCCTGTAAAAGGTGGCAAATTTCTCTTTGGTGCGAGAATCGGTGTAGCAAAAGTTTAAAGAAGTGCTCACTCCTAAAAACTGAATAAAGTCTTCATCATCCCTTTCCGGTAAAACTGGCAGGCGCCAATCGGGCAAAACAAAGTCTTCTTTTGCCCAATCTTCTGCTACCCGTAACAGACATTCATTATTAATCCTTACCAACGATGCTTTATACCCACCTCCCATCTCGCCTCCTTTTGTTTTTTGACAAAGAACGAACTTTGCATATAAAATCATATAAAATATTTAATGTCAACAAATTTTAAAATTATTAATAAATCCCAGAAAAGCCGCGCCCGAATCGGCGCTATTTGCACGCCTCATGGAAACATAAAAACTCCCGCTTTCATTCCTGTGGCTACCCAAGCGGCCATTAAAGGATTGACCTTGGCCCAGCTTGAAGAGATAGGAATTGAAGCTCTGCTTTGCAACACTTATCATCTTTATCTTCGTCCGGGAGATAATTTTATTAAAAACCATGGAGGACTTCATCAATTTATGGGCTGGGATAGGCCGATTTTTACCGACAGCGGCGGTTTTCAAGCTTTTAGTTTGGGTTTAGCCCTTGAACATGGAGTAGGTAAAATTGCCAGTATCTTCCCTGAAGGCCAAAAACCAAAAAAACGGGGCAAGTCTTTTGTAAAAATTACCGAAGATGGCGTTAAATTCCGCTCACATCTTGACGGATCACCCCATCTTCTCACTCCGGAAAAATCTGTCGCCATTCAGCAAAACCTCGGCGCTGATATTATTTTTGCCTTTGATGAGTGCACCTCGCCCCTTTCTTCTTATACTTACACTAAAGAAGCTATGGTCCGCACCCACCGTTGGGCGGAGAGATGCCTTAAGGCTTTTGACAGGAAAAAAAATCAGCAGTTATTCGGCATTATTCAGGGAGGGCAGTATCAGGATTTGCGTGAGGAAAGCGCTAAGTTTATCAATAATTTAACTTTCGCCGGCTTTGGAATCGGCGGCTCTTTAGGGGGATCAAAATCAGATATGTATCAGGTTTTGGATTGGGTATTGCCTCTGCTTGACGAAAGAAAGCCCAAGCACCTGTTGGGCATTGGCAGCGTTGAAGATATCAAAGAGGCGGTTAAAAAAGGAGTGGATATTTTTGATTGTGTCCTGCCTACGCGCCTAGCCCGCAACGGCTCTCTTCTGACCAATAAAGGCAAGATAAACATTAAGGCCAGCCGTTATCTAAAAGACAAAAAGCCTATAGAAAAAAACTGCTCTTGCTACGCTTGCCGGCATTTCAGTCGGTCTTACATTTGCCATCTTCTTCGCGCTGGTGAGATGTTGGGGGCGACCTTGGCGACTATTCACAATCTGGCCTTTATGGATAATTATATGAAAGCCATCAGGCAGAAGATAAAAAATGGTAATTTATAAGGATAAAATTTTATTTAGCGCTTTTCTGTTAAGTCTCTTTTTATTAGTGGTTGCGTTTTCCGTGATTTATGTTCAGCTAGGCGATATCCAGCATCTGCTTATTATCCGCTTTGACAGCTTTAAAGGCATAGACTTTTTAGGGGAAAAAAGCGATGTTTTTGGAATTTTAATTTCTGGTATTATGCTTAATATCTTTAATTTTTTGCTGGCGCTTTTTCTTTATTATCGGGAAAGATTTTTGTCTTACACCCTTGCTTTTTCAGGTACTTTTATTTCTTTATTGATTTTGGCGGTAATATTGGTTATTATTAACGCCAACTAATTATGTTTGCGGTTATTAAAACCGGCGGCAAGCAATATCGGGTTGCCTCTGGACAAAAATTAAAAATTGATAAGATTGATGGTGAGATGGGTGATAAGTTTGTTTTTAACGAGGTCTTGCTTAAAGCCGATGGCGAAAAGGTAGATTTGGGCATGCCCTATCTTGAGGGCGCTCAAGTTGAGGCGAAAATTGTAAAACAGGATCGCTATGACAAGATAATTGTCTTTAGGTACAAATCTAAAACTCGCCGCCGCACCAAAAAAGGCCATCGACAGCATTTTACTGAAGTTGAGATTACTGGGATTCAGTAATAAAAACCACCTCCCGTTATCCCTAAAAAACTGTCTCGTAGGCTCCTCCTGACTGGGGAAATTGATAGCGTGTTTTCGGGGGATGCGGGAGGTGGTTTTTTTCTGATATAGTTTACTTATGGACAAGTACAAACACACAATATATCAACCTTCACGATCGTGAAGGTTGATATATTTGGCTTAGTTAGAGTCTATACCAATTTCAAAATCCAAAATTAAAAATTATTTTTAAGACCTATTCTCCAAAGCCCCGCCCAAAGTTTCCTCATCGGCAAACTCAATTTCGCCTCCGGTAGGAATGCCTCGTCCGAGGCGGGATATTTTTTTAGCAGAATCTTTCAGTTCCTGCGCCAGTAAAGAAGCGCTGATGTCGCCATAACTAGTGGGATTGATGGCTAAAATAATCTCTTCGGCCATTCCGCCCAGGTCTTTTTGTATCCGGTTTTTTAAACTAGCAAGTTTTAATCTTTGTTCCGCCTCAAAAACACCGCCTTTTTTTAAGTCGCCGATAATAAAATAACGGCCGGAAAATTTTTTCGTTCTCTCCAACGACATTAAATCAGTTTCCTTTTCCACCACCATAATAATATCCTTTCTGCGCCGGCTGTTGCCGCAAATATGGCATAAATTTTGCCTTTCTTCATGAATAAAAAAGCAATCGGGGCAATGTTTCAGCCCTTCCAAATCGGCAATGGCTCCTGCCAAGCCGTTAATCTCTCCCTTGCCCAATCCTATCAGATGAAAAGCCAGCCGAGTTGCTTGCCTTGGCCCGATAGAAGGCAGGCGGGAAAAAATATCCACAAATTTTTTAACCGGTTCCGGCAGCATGAATTATTGTTCGTGAGTTTTATCTATATTGCGGAAACTGACTTGCTCCGGGTCAAACTTAAGCTTGACCGTTCCCAAAGGCCCATTGCGGTGCTTGGCAATAATAATTTCTGCCGTGTTTTGCTCCTCTGGCTCGGGATTTATCTTGTCCCTGTCTTTTCTATAAATAAACATCACCACATCGCTATCCTGCTCAATGGAGCCGCTGTCCCTTAAGTCCGCCAAACGGGGAATTTTTATCTCACGGTGCTCCACCGTTCTTGACAGCTGGGCCAATGCCAGCACCGGCACATTTAATTCACGGGCCAAACCCTTTAATCCTCGAGATATTTCTGTTATCTGTTGGACAATGTTAGGAGTGCTACTGCGGGGCTGAATCAGTTGGAGATAATCCACAATCAGCAGGGATAATCCGTGTTCGGCTTGCAGGCGCCGCGCCATAGAACGCATTTGCAGGACATTGGGGCTGGGAGTGTCGTCTATAAAAATTTTAGCCTCCGAAAGCGCGTCTAATCCCGATTGTATCAGCTCAAACTCCTGATCATCATTTAATCGGCCGGTTCTCAATTTCCATAAAGGCACTTTTGATTCGGCGGCGATTAACCGGTCAATCACCTGCTCGCGGGACATTTCCAAAGAAAATATTCCCACCGGCTCTTTTTCCACAAGGGCTACGTGGCGGGCGATGTCCATAGCCAGTGATGTTTTTCCTAATGAAGGCCTTGCTCCTAAAACTATCAGGTCGGATTTTTGCAGGCCTGACAGGTAATGATCCAAACCGGTAAAGCCAGTGCCTATGCCTCTGAGTTTGCCCTCGCCGCGATGCAGCCGTTCAATTCTTTCGTAAGCCAGCTTTAATTCATCTTTTAACTGGCTAAAGCGGTTGGCTACCGATCTTTGGGAAATGGACAATATTTTCTGTTCTATGGTATCCAAAATATCATCCATATCTTGCTCTGGATTAAAGGCGGTTTCGGTGATTTCCGCCGAGGCATTTATCAGGTCTCTGAGAATTTTTTTCTCTCTGACTATTTTGGCGTAATAATTAACATGAGAAGAGGTAGGCACGCGGTCAATGAGCTTGGTTAGATAGCTGGAGCCGCCTATTTCTTTTAATATTCCAGCTTCTTTTAATTTAGTGGTGACGCTTAAAACATCCACCGGCTCGTGCTTTTCATAAAGTCCCAAAACAGCCCCATAGATTTTGCTATGAGCCGGCTTATAAAAATCTTGAGGCGCCAAAACATCAGCTATCTTAATAATAGCGTCTTTGTCTATCATTAAAGCCCCTAAAACAGACTCCTCGGCTTCTATATTTTGCGGAGGCAGTTTTATCATTTTTAATCCTCAATAAAAAATCCTAGCTTCTCTATTTTTTGTCTTACATTATCGGCCTTGTCAAACTCTTTTTTCCCTCTTAGCCCCTCTCTTTCTTTTAATAAAGCAAATATTTTTTTAGGTATGGCGGGCGTTTTAATATTAAAACCCAGAGAGGAAAGTTTGCTGGCAAGGTAAACTTTAGCCTCTTTGGTTTTGGGAGCGGAGGCTAAAAATTCAAAAATAATTGCCAGCGCTTTGGGCGTATTAAAATCATCTTTTAGGGCTTTTTTGAAATCTTGGTCAATTAGGAGCAGGGGTTTTTTATTAATAGTTATCGTGCGCATAAATTTTGCCACTCTCTCTAAAGCGTTGCGGTGGTCTTCGGCCGCTCTTTCCGTGTAATTGATGGGCGAACGATAATGATGGCTTAAAATCATTAAGCGCAAAACATCAGCGGAATATTTTTTGAGAAAATCTTTGATAGTAATGAAATTGCCTAAACTTTTAGACATTTTTTCTCCATTAACTAACAGAAAGCCGGCATGCATCCAGATTTTTACAAAAGGCTTTTTTCCGGAAATTGATTCCTGTTGGGCTATCTCCGATTCGTGATGGGGAAATTTCAAATCTACGGCCGCTCCGTGCAGTTCGTATTGCGGTCCGAGCAGTTTTTCGCTGATAGCCGTATCTTCAATATGCCAGCCGGGCCGGCCTTTTCCCCAGGGGGAGGGGAATGACCAGTGACCAGTGACCAGTGGCCAGTGGCCAGTGACCAGTGGCCAGTGGCTAGTGGCCAATTTCCAAAGAGCAAAGTCCAGCGGGTCTTTTTTTTGCGGGTCCGGTTCTATGCGCCAGCCGGGGCGCAACTCTTCCAGATTTTGTTTGGACAGCTGGCCGTAGCGGGGAAATTTTTTAACCTCAAAATAAACACCGGAATCGGTTTGGTAGGCGAAACCCTTTTTAATAAGAACAGCAATCTGTTTTTTTATCTCATCAATGTAATCGCTGGCTCTGGCGTATTTAGTTACGCTTGTTACATTGAGCGCTTTCATATCTTTTAAATACTCTTTCTCAAAAAAACGGGCCAGCTCTTTGGGAGTTTTATTTTCTTTGGCCGAACGTTCTAATATTTTATCATCAATGTCGGTAATATTTTGCGTATACTTAACCTCTATCTTTTGGCTTCTCAAATAACGGACAAAAGCGTCAAAAACAACATAGGTTCTGGCATGGCCAATGTGAGCGTGGTCATAAACCGTCGGTCCGCAAACAAACAACCTCAAAGGGCCGCCTTTCGGCTGAGGCAGTTTTTGTTTTTTATCGGATAAAGTATTGAAGACTAGCATGGCTAAATAATAACCTCACCTTATTTTATCCACAAGAGAAATAATGCGGCCAATGTATAATTATATTAGTGAAGACCTATATTACCATCGCCTCGGTAGCGCTTTTGATTTTAGTTATAGCCGCCAAGGTTATTTTTGCTTTTCAAGGCCCGACTCAGCCGCCGGGAACGGGCAGCGGAGCAATCTCCGTTGATGCCTCCGGCAATGTTGGCATCGGAGGGACTCCGACCGCTGGAGAAAAGCTCAAAGTGGGCGGCGGCAGGCTGACGGTGACCGATGAGATTATCGGCAGAAGATTTATTGATGAACAGAACAATGCTTACTATGTAGATCCCGCCGCTAATTTAAATCCCAAAGTTTCAGCTAATTTTTTAAGCCATATTGTTACCGCCGGTGGTTTAATTGCCGGTAAAATTATGGGTGAGGGAAGAGCGAACCTGATACTTGCTAATTCTGCTGGGGAGTGTGTAATTAGTGGTATAAAAATATCTAGAGCATTACCGCCAGTTATTTGGGAGGGAGCGGCAGCTGCTTGCCCCTCCGGCTGGTGGGTTTGTACTGTGGCGGAAAGAGGCGCTGGGAAATGTCCCGTAACTGCTGTCGCTGGAGATGGTAATGGAGCCAGTATCTCTTTTTGCCGGCCGGGATTTTATGATCAGATCGACTCTATCAGCTCTACCAGCCGGGGTAGATATTATTCCGGTTATGTCCGGTCTGCTCCGTACAATGGGGGGATTGCCGGGGGTAACAGGTATGCCTGGGTGGCTAATGCCAACTCTAGTCCTCTTGGCGTTGACAGGGGACTGGTAAGTGTGGATGGAGGTGCTCCTACTTTTCCTGACAACGTTCCTGAAGCTCAGAGGTGTACTTCTTATCCTGTCTGGTGCTGTACCGAACAGTAAAATATTGACATTCGCTTAAAAATTCGCTATCTTATTAGTGAGTTTTTTTATTATGGAGAAAGAAAATTTACAACAGAAAGCCGAAGAGTACTTAAACGGCTGGAAAAGGGCCAAAGCCGATCTTATCAATTACAAAAAAGAAGAAATTGTTCGATTTACCGAAGTCATAAAATTCGCCAATGAGCAGTTAATATTTGATATTCTGCCCGCTCTTGATAGTTTAGATTTAGCGGAGGATTCTGGAGGTTTAGGCGCCATTAAACTGCAATTAAAAAATATTTTAGAGAAAAATGGTTTAGAAAAAATGGAAAACCAAAAAGATAAAAATTTTAACCCGGCTTTTCATGAGGCGGTGGAGTCGGTAGAGTCGGACAAACCTCCGGGAACTATTTTAGAAGAGGTCTTATCGGGATACAAGTTCAACGGTAAATTAATTAGAGCGGCTCAAGTAAAAGTCAGCAAATAAATAAATTTAAAACTATTATGAGTAAAATTTTAGGTATAGATTTAGGGACAACTAATTCAGCGATAGCTATTATTGAGGGCGGCCAGCCGAGGATTTTAGAAAACAGCGAGGGCAACCGCACCACTCCTTCAGTGGCGGCTTTGAGCAAATCTAACGAAAATTTAGTCGGTCTTTTAGCCAGAAGGCAGTCGGTTACCAATCCAAAAAATACTTTTTATTCAATTAAGCGTTTAATCGGCCGCAAGTTCAACGACCCGGAGGTTCAGCATGATAAAAAGTGGCTTACCTATGAAATTAAAGAATCGGCCAATGGCGGGGTTGAGGTGAAATTTGGCTCTCCGCCGGCTGGCGGATGGCGCAAACCGGAGGAGATTTCCGCTATGGTCTTAGCGAAGCTCAAGGCCGATGCTGAGGCTAAATTGGGAGAAAAGATAGATGAGGCCATTATCACCGTTCCCGCCTATTTTGACGACAGCCAAAGGCAGGCGACCAAAGACGCTGGTGAAATAGCCGGACTTAAGGTTAGAAGGATTATCAATGAGCCAACGGCGGCCGCTTTGGCTTACGGCTTTGACAAACAAAAAAATGAGAAAATCGTTGTCTATGATTTTGGCGGCGGCACTTTTGACGTTTCCGTGCTGGAGGTTGGCGACAACACCGTGGAAGTTAAGGCCACCGGCGGCGACACTCACTTAGGCGGAGATGATTTTGACAAAAAAATTAACGAATACCTTATAGAAGAGTACAGAAAACAGGAGGGTTTTGATGTTTCTAAAGATCCATTGGCTATGCAGCGTTTGCGCGAGGCGGCCGAACGGGCCAAACATGAGCTTTCAACTTCTTTAGAAACAGAAATCAACTTGCCTTATATCAGTTCCGATGCTTCCGGCCCTAAGCATTTGCTTCTTAAGCTGACTAGGGCTAAGCTCGAGGATTTAGTCTCTGATTATATAGACCGTTCTCTGGAAATTACTCACCAAGTTGTCAAAGACGCCGGCTTTGCTCTGTCTGATATCAACGAGATTGTTATGGTAGGCGGCCAGACCAGAATGCCGGTTATTCAGGAGAGGGTGAAGAAAGCTTTTAATAAAGAACCTCATCGCGATATCAATCCCGATGAAGTGGTAGCCGTCGGCGCCGCTATTCAAGCCGGCATTCTTCAGGGGGACGTCAAAGATATTCTTCTTTTAGACGTTATTCCTCTTTCCTTGGGAATTGAGACTTTGGGGGGAGTATTTACTAAATTAATAGACAAAAATACCACTATTCCCACCTCTAAGAGCCAGACTTTTTCCACGGCTGCCGACAATCAAACTTCCGTAGAAATCCATGTTCTTCAGGGTGAAAGAGAGATGGCCGCCGGCAACAAAACTTTAGCTAGATTCATTCTTGATGGCATTCCTCCGGCTCCTCGCGGCACGCCCCAGGTGGAGGTGACTTTTGATATTGATGCCAACGGCATTCTTAATGTTTCTGCCAAGGATAAGGCCAGTGGCAAGAGCCAATCGGTTAAAGTGGAAGCCAGCGCCAACCTCTCTAAAGAAGAGGTGGAAAGGTTAAAAAGCGAAGCATTAAAATATGCCGAAGAGGATCGCAAGAAAAAAGAGTTGATTGATGCCCGCAACAATGCGGAGAGTCTAATTTATCTTGCGGAAAAATCACTGCGGGAAGCAGGCGAAAAAATCACCCCAGAAATTAAAGATGGCGTTAATCAGAAGATAGAAGAAGTTAAAAAGGTTAAGGACTCTGACCAGTTGGAAGCCATCAAATCAGCCGTAACCGCTCTTAATTCAGAACTAAGCAAGATTGGCCAACATATGCAGCAATCCCAATCTTCTAAAGACGATAAAGAGGACAAGGGCGTTGGCCAGAAGTAATATGTTAAAATACTTTCATGTCGCTTAAGCTTGCCGCTTTCAGCGCTTTTACAATCGCTTTTGCTTTTCTCTTTGGCTATAGCTTTGCTTTATTTGCCTCTGGCTTCGGCTACGTGTATCTTATTTTTAGCGCTATAACCGCTCTTCTTTTTTTATCTTTATTTTTTTTGCAGACCATAATAATATCAGAGATCACTAAAGCCTCTCTTTTGATTTTTTTAGAAGCGGCGGCTATGAGCGCTTCTTTCGTCTTCTATTCCGCCAAGTGGCCTCTTTTAGTTTTTTTGGCGGTTTTTATTATTTTTTTGTGGGCTCATCAAAGCGGCCGATTGGCCCTATCTTCAATGCTTAAGGTCAATCTTTTTAAATTGCGCCACAATGTTTTATTTTACGCATCAACTGCGGTGTTAGTTTTTGCCGTCGCTAATTACTTTATTTTTATTGGCGGCCGGGAGTTGGTTATTTCTCGTAGCGCTGTTGATTTAAGCGCTCGGCCCTTGGTGCCGATAGTCGGCCGTTTTGTGCCTAATTTTTCTCTAAAAACATCAACCGAAGAAGTTTTAAAAGCGATAGCTTACCGGTCTTACGGCGAAGATATAGATGTGCAGACGTCAGTTTTCCAACTTAAAGAAACCATTAACCAGATGATTGGAGCCCAACTTCGCCTTGATGAGGATATAGTCACCGCGCTCCACAAAATTATCAATTCTTTTATTGCTAAAACTCCGGAGCAGCTGCGCGGCAGGCTTCTGTTTTTTTTCGCTTTAGCCACCTTTATCTTTGTGGGCAGCGGCACTTACTTCGTCAGCGTTTTCGCCACTATTTTAGCCTGGTTGATTTTCCATTTGCTTTTAGCCACCCGTTTTATTTATATTACTTATAAAGACGCCAAAAGAGAGGTGGTCAACACATAAAATGAGCAAGGATTATTACAAGATTTTAGGTTTAGATAAAAAAGCCTCTGACGAGGAGATTAAAAAAGCCTATCGGCGTTTAGCTCATCAATTCCATCCTGATCGGCCGGATGGCGATGAAAGCAAGTTCAAGGAGATTAACGAAGCTTATCAGATTCTTTCTAATAAAGATAAAAAAAAGCAGTATGACCAGTTTGGCAGGGTTTTTGATGGAACCTCCGGCGGTTTTTCTGGTTTTGACAGCGGTAATTGGGAGTTCGGCTTCGATTATTCTAATTTAGAGGATTTGGGAAATATCAGCGATATTTTTGATAGTTTTTTTGAGGGGCTGGGTGTCAGGAGGAGGAAAACTTATCATCGGGGATCGGATATGGAAGTTGGGTTAGAGATAGATTTAGAAGATGCTTTTCAGGGGGCGGAAAAGGAGATTGTTTTGCCGACTTTTGTCGCTTGTGAGCATTGCCAGGGTTTGGGGCATTTTCCCAAAGAAGGCTTTACTTCTTGTTCCGCCTGTGACGGTAGGGGGGAGATTAGGGAAAATCGCAACAGTTTTTTCGGTAACATTTCCCAGGTGAGAAGTTGCGCTAAATGTTTTGGTTCCGGGCAAGTGCCTAATAAGGTTTGTTCTTATTGTTCGGGAGCGGGGCGCGCCAAGCAAACAAAAAAAATCCGGGTGGCTATCGCCTCGGGTATTCACAGCGGGCAGATTATTAAAATAACCGGCGCCGGAGAGGCCGGTGAAAGGGGGGCGTCCTCAGGCGATCTTTACGCCCGCATTAATATTCGGCCCCACCCCATCTTTAAAGTTAAAGAGGACGACCTTTTGATTACTAAGGAAATTAATTTAGTGGATGTTTTACTGGGCAAGAAACTTTCAATCTCATCAATCTCTGGCGCAAAAATAGATGTTGAAATTCCTTCCGGAGCTGACCTCAACCAACCGCTAAAGGTAGCAAGCGAGGGCATGCCTCGCTTTGGCTCTCCGCGCCGCCGCGGCGATCTTTATATTTTGTTAAAAATAACCTCTCCTCAAAAACTTTCCTCTAAAGCCAGGAAAATGCTTGAGGACTTAAGAAAAGAAATATAGAAGTTCGTTAAAATTATTTAGTAGCTGTGACATCAAAATAAGTGCAAAGAGCATTTTTTGTTTTTTTTGATAAAAGTTTTTCAAGAAAGTTATTTATCATATTAAAAAATATTCTCCTGTAAAAAACATTGATAAAATATGGAAAAATTAAAAGAGTTTTAGGAAATAGCGAAAAATCAGAATAACGCATTTTAATTTCCTTAAAAGATTTAAAAACACTTAAAACCTCTTTCTTAGTATAGTACCTTAGGGGACCATTTCTTTCACTTTGTTTAGTTAATTTTAAAAACAAAATAGGTAGTAAGCCTTGAAGGCCTGTTAAAGTATATTTGTTTGGGAAGCAACCAAAAGTTATGAGTTTACCCCCTGGCTTAAGAACTCTGAAGATTTCATCCACAGATTTTTTAATTACAGATTTATGATTATGCAAAAATACGGCTGAAACAAGCGCAACATCAATACAGTTATCTTTCAATGGTATAAAAGAAATATTAGAATTTACCAAGACAAGGGGAGTCCTCTGCTCATCACCGTTTTTTAAATACCTTTCATAAAACTTACCTAACATACCGATAGATCAATCAAGTCCCACATAACCTTCAAGTCGGATTTCTTTTAATAGATATTTAGCCAGTCTCCCGTAACCACACCCAATATCTAGTAAGACACAGTTATTATTAATTTCGTTTTTTATCAAATTAATTTGTGGAAGTGATTTCTCGCTTTCTCTTGTTTCATTCGCAGCGGTGATGGCCTGAAAATGATTTTCTGAAGCCATCTTGCTCCATAATTTTAAATCTATAAATGAAAGATTTGTTATATAATAAAAATCTTTTTTTTTCACAATTCTTTAATAAAGAAATTAGATGATTCATAACTTTTTATGTCTAATGGTAGTGCGCCCAGTAGGATTCGAACCTACGACCATTTGCTTAAAAGGCAACTGCTCTACCAGGCTGAGCTATGGGCGCAATATCGACTTAAACCTCGTACTATTTTATCAAATATTGCTAAAAAATCAATAATATGATAATCTAGCCCTATTAACATGAAGAATAACTCTTCATATTGGCTGGTTTTAATAATTTTACTTACGGCGCTGGCAGCCTTTTTTGTCTACCCCGGCGGGTGGCTGGATAAAAAATATAATTTTCAGCCGTGGCGGTTGGGCCTTGATTTGACCGGCGGTAGCCATCTTGTTTATAACATTAATCTCTCGCAGGTCGTTTCGGCGGATCAAAAGTCTGTTCTCAATGGCTTGCGGGATGTTATTGAAAAGAGAGTTAATCTTTTCGGCGTTAGCGAGCCGCAGGTCTATCTTTCGGAAAGCGGCGGTCAAAACAGGCTGATAGTGGAGTTAGCCGACGTTAAAGATGTTAACGAAGCCATCAAACAAATAGGCCTAACCCCCACCCTGCATTTCTCTGAGGTTGATTTTACCGACCAAGCGAATCCTGTCTTTATTGCCACCAAATTGACTGGCCGATACATCAAAAACGCCCAGCTTATTTTTGACAACATAGTCAATCAGCCGCAAGTTAGTTTAACTTTCAATAAAGAAGGGGGTGAGTTGTTTGAAGAAATAACCGGCAGGAATGTCGGTAAGCCGGTGGCTATATTTCTAGACAATAACCTAATCGAAATGCCGACCGTTCAGGAAAAAATATCCGGCGGCCAAGCCCAAATCTCCGGCCAGTTTTCAGTGGCGGAGGCCAGACAGTTAGTTGAACGTTTTAACGCCGGAGCTCTACCAGCCCCCATAACCTTAATTAATCAACAGACCATCGGCGCTTCCTTAGGCAGTGATTCGTTAGAGAAAACAATTTATGCCGGATTAGTCGGTTTCACCCTCCTTATAATTTTTATGTTGCTTTATTACAGGCTCTTTGGTTTGATTTCATCCCTGGCGCTTTTTATTTATATCATTTTAACCTTAGCTTTTTTTAAGCTGTTTGGCATTACTATGACATTGGCCGGCGTTGCTGGTTTTATTCTCTCCATTGGCATGGCTGTGGACGCTAACATTCTTATTTTTGAGAGAACAAAAGAAGAGATTAGAAACGGTCTTTCCCGCTTAACCGCCATTGAGGAAGGCTTCAAACGCGCTTGGCCGTCAATCCGTGACTCAAACATGACCACCATCATCACCTCCGTCATTCTTTATTATTTCACCAGCGGCTTTGTTAAGGGTTTCGCCCTAGCCTTGCTGGTCGGAGTTGTAATCAGTATGTTCAGCGCCATCACCGTCAGCAAGATACTTTTAAGAAATATTATCAGATAACTATGTTAAACATTATCGGCCACCGTAAGATATTTTTATCGGTTTCCGGCCTGTTGGTGCTAGCCAGTATTTTGGCGGTGGGGTTTTTCGGTTTAAGGCAGGGGATTGATTTTACCGGCGGCGCCCTGTGGCAGGTAGGCGTGGGGGAGGCCATAGATGCCCAAGGTTTTCGATCTTTTCTTTTGGAAGATCTTAAGTTATCTGGCTTTACGGTTACCCCCGAGCCTACCACCAAAAGTTTTCTTATTCGTCTTCCCGAGACAGAAGAAGCCGCTCACAACTCTTATCTTATAAAAGCTAGAGAAAAATTTCCGGCTTTTGAGGAGTTAAGATTTGAAAGCATCGGGCCGATTATCGGCCGGGAATTGCGCCGCAACGCTATTTGGGCTTTTGTTCTGGTTCTTTTGATTATCTCTCTCTATATAGCTTTAGTCTTCCGTAAAGTTTCTTATCCCATCAGTTCCTGGAAGTACGGCGCCATCACCCTTGTAACTCTTTTCCATGACGCCATGATTCCCATAGGCATAACGGCCTTTTTGGGTTATTGGCTGGGGGTGGAGGTGGGAGTTGATTTGGTGGTGGCTGTTTTAGTGATTATCGGATTTTCCGTGCATGACACCATAGTTGTTTTAGACCGCACGCGGGAAAATCTTAAAATCCAGAAAAGCGACGCTTTTTTTGCCGACTTGGTCAACCAAAGCGTCAACCAAACCCTCGCCCGTTCCATCAACACCTCTCTCACTTTGGTGTTGATGCTATTAGCAATGTATTTTTGGGGTCCGGCCTCCCTTAGTTATTTTATTATGATTATTTTGTTGGGGACGGTTATCGGCACTTATTCTTCTATTTGTGTTGCCAGTTCTCTAGCGGTAGTTTGGCAGGAAAATTGACGTATTATTTGTAGTATGTTATGATGGTGCAAGTGAAACACGATGTCGACAAGTTAATAAGTTTGTTAATAAAAGATCTTAATCCTCGCCAGAGGGATGTGCTTTTTGGCCGTTATGGTTTGAGTGGTTCCGAGCCTATGACGTTGGCTAAAATTGGCGGCAAATATAATGTCACCAGAGAGCGCATCAGGCAAATAGAGTCTTTATCTCTTAACTCTGTTAGAGCTAAATTCACAGGCGTTCAATTTAATGATTTAGTCAACACTTTTAAAAAAGCGATTAATCGTTTTGGCGGCTTAAGGAAAGAGTCTCAATTCTATAATGATTTAAAAAATGATATTGGCGGCGGCGCCAATTATGAAAATAAACTCAAGTTTTTGCTGGAAAGTAGCGGCGTTTTTTACCACTACCCCGAAGACAAAAACTTTTATTCATTTTGGTATTTAGATAATAAAGATATCAAAAAAGCGGAAAATTTTATTAATAAGGTGATTTCTTTTGTTAAGAATAAAAAAGAACAGATTATTGTCGATGGCGATTTTAATAATCTGTTCGTTCAAGTTGTTAAATCCATAAATTGCCGTAAAGATTTAGCGGCCAATTATCTAGCTCTTTCTAAAAATTTTTCCACTAACGCTTTTAACGACTTCGGGCTTTCCCATTGGACAGAAATCTGCCCCAAAACCTCAAGGGATTGGGCGTATCTTGTTCTTAAAAAACATGGCCAACCGTTGCATTTTACTCAGCTCACTAAGGAGATTAACGGTGTTAGAAATAACAAACGGACTAATCCCCAGACCGTCCATAATGAATTAATCAAGGATAACAGGTTTGTTTTGGTGGGGCGCGGTGTTTATGGCTTAAAAGAATTCAATCTTATGGCTGGCACAGCCAGGGAGGTTATCTGCCAAATACTAAAAAAACATGGCCCG
Source organism: uncultured Candidatus Saccharibacteria bacterium (assembly GCA_964373915.1). Lineage (GTDB taxonomy): Bacteria > Patescibacteriota > Minisyncoccia > UBA6257 > UBA11618 > CAYJWP01. Next base: position 49,768 of record CAYJWP010000001.1, read on the forward strand.
CAAGACTCTAAAAGCCTTGTCCAGCTGGTTTTAAGCCAAAGGATGTTCAAGGAAAACACCTTGCTTCTAAATCTTCAGGACAGGGACTTTTTCCAGCGCTTGGAAAACGGCAAATATACCGTCAAGAAAGTCTAGCGCTTTCCGCTTTTCGTTTTTCGTTTTAAACTTTACTTATGCCCCTTTCTCTAGAGAGTGTTTTTTCCGGTATTATTCAAAAGGGCCTAGAAGTTTTTTTACTTACTTGGTGGATTTTTTTACCGGTTATTCTTTTATTGGTTTTTTGGGAGTTCTGGAAGGTTTATGTCAGGCTTAGCTACTTACGTTCCATTAAGTGGGTTCTATTGAGAGTTAAAACTCCTAAAGATATTTTAAAAACTCCCAAGGCTATGGAGCAAATTTTTTCCGCTATTCACGGCAGTTATTCTTTTAACATTAATCGTTTTGATAAGTATTGGAAGGGTAAGGTGGAAGATTGGCACAGCTTTGAATTAGTGGGTGATGCCAGCGGCGTTTATTTTTTAATAAGAATCAACAGCGTTTTTCGTAATCTTTTAGAGTCGGCTGTTTACTCCCAATACCCGGAAGCCGAAATAGAGGCTGTTGATGATTATGTTGATGCTTTGCCCTCGGTCTTGCCCAACAGTAATTTCAATCTTTTTGGCACGGAATTTATTTTAGAAAAGGAGGACCCCTATCCCATTCGCACCTATCCTTATTTTGAGGCCATCGCCGAAGAGGAAAAACTTGATTCCATAGCTACCATCACTGAGGCGATGTCTCGGCTTAAAGAAGGGGAGCGAGTCTGGATTCAACTGCTAATTCGTCCTGTCGGCAACAATTGGAAGAAGAAGGCGGAAGAATTAAGAGATAAGCTAGCCGGACGTAAAACAGCTAAGCCGGCCGGCTTTTCAGAAAAATTACTGGTTTTTATCATTAAGTTCATTGAAGCGCCCTTTAGGGCTCCCGAGTGGCCCGAAGAAAAAAAACCAGAAAAAGCGGCTCTCTCTTCCCTGACTAAAGGAGAGCAAGAGGTTTTGAAGGCTATTGAGGAAAAATCCTCAAAACTGGGCTTTGAGGGGGGGATTCGTTTTGTTTATATTGATAATACGGAAAGCTTTAGCCGTGACAATATTGCCGCGGTTATGGGAACTTTCAGGCAGTTTAACACTCTTAATCTTAATGGTATCAGGCCCAATATTGACACCATGACGATAACCCGGGGATTTTTCAGGGCTATTTTAAAAGGGAGGAGGGTTTATTATAAGAAGAGAAAGATTTATGATGCTTATGGCCTGCGGCAGTTTCCTAAAAAATTTTCTATTTTTAATATTGAGGAACTGGCTACTCTCTATCATTTCCCCAGCACAGTGGTCAAAGCGCCGATGTTACGCCCTGTAGAATTTAAAAAAGGAGCGCCCCCCGGCAATTTGCCCATAGAATAATTATGAAAGAACACATTACTATTTTAGGAGAAATTAATTTTCGCAACGAAAAGCGGCAATTTGGCATTAAAATTGATGACCGCCGCCGCCATATTTATGTTTTAGGAAAAACTGGCGTCGGCAAAAGCACGCTCTTAGAGAATATGGTAATTAAGGATATCCAGCAGGGACAGGGTGTGGCTTTTTTGGACCCGCACGGAGAATCTGCAGAAAAAATTTTAGATTTTATTCCCGAAGAAAGAATAGATGATGTTATTTATTTTGATCCTTCGGATAACAATTACCCCATTGCTTTTAATCCTTTAGAGGAGGTTAGCGATGAGTTTCGGCACCTGGTCGCTTCCAGCATGATGGGCGTTTTTAAAAAAATCTGGGCTGATGCCTGGTCGGCTAGGATGCAGTATATTTTAAACAATACTCTTTTGGCTTTACTGGAAAATCCGGGCACCACCTTGCTTGGCATTCAGAGAATGCTTAATAATGCCGCTTACCGCAAAGAAATCGTCACCAATCTTAGAGATCCTGTAGTTAAGAGTTTTTGGGTGGATGAGTTTGCTCGCTATAGCCAAAAATTTGAAACCGAGGCAACGGCAGCCATCCAAAATAAAGTGGGCCAGTTCGTTTCTAATCCATTAGTGCGCAACATTCTTGGCCAATCTCATTCCACTATTGATATGCGTAAGGTAATGGATGAGGGGAAGATTCTGATAGTCAATCTATCCAAAGGAAAAATAGGCGAGGATAATTCAGCTTTGCTGGGAGCGATGATTATTACCAAGTTGCAATTGGCCGCCATGTCCCGGGTTAATATACCCGAAAGCGAACGGCGCGATTATTTTCTTTTTGTTGATGAGTTTCAGAATTTTGCCACCGAATCTTTTGCTAATATTTTATCCGAGGCGCGCAAATACCGCCTTTCCTTGGTTTTGGCCAATCAGTATCTTGACCAGCTGGACTATGGGGATAAGACTGCGGTTCGGTCGGCTATCTTCGGCAACGTGGGCACCATTGTTATTTTTAGGGTGGGCGCCAAAGACGCCGAGTTTTTAGAGACCGAATTTGAGCCGGAATACGAAGCCAACGATCTGGTAAATTTAGCCAAGTACAACATCTACATTAAATTGATGATCGACGGAATTGCTTCGCGCCCTTTCGCCGCTACTACGCTTTCTCCCTCTGAAAAGCCCGCGGAAAGCTTTAAAGACGTTATCGTTCTCAACACTCGCAGCCACTATGCCATACCGCGGCAAAAAGTTGAGGAAACTATTGCCAGCCAGTGGATGCCGGAGGGAAAATCAACCGCCGAAAGAGCCGCTCGTCGCGAGGAAAAACCGCTTAGCCAAGCGTTAAAACCTGAACTGGGCTTGAGGCACAGTTCGCCAAGAGAAGAACGCCAGCGGCAGGAGCATCAGCGTAAAACGGAAGTTAATATCGGCGAACTGAAAAAGGCCCTTGAGGGCGCTCTAAATAAAGAGGAAAAAAAGAGTTAGTTCTTTTCCACTCTCTCGGCGTACTCTCCCGTTTCAGTGTTAATTCTGACTATGTCGCCCTCTTTAACAAAAAGAGGCACGGTGATTTTTGCTCCGGTTTCCAAGGTAGCTATTTTCTTGCCTCCGGCGGCGGTGTCGCCACGATCTCCCGGAGGAGTCTCGGTTACTTTCAAATCAATTTTAATCGGAGGTTTAACACTGACTATCTTGCCGTTGAAAATAATAGCTGTGACCTCTGAATTAGGTTTTAAAAAAACATTGGAGGAACCGATAGCTTCTTCTTTGATAGAAAAACGGTTGGAAGGATTGTCTATGTCGGAAAACCAATATTCTTCTCTGTGGTTATACAGATATTTAACGGATTTTTTCTCAACATCGGCTTCTTCAAAACTTTCACTTTGATGGATATTGCGGCTGATTATTTTGCCGTTTAAAATATGCCTGAATTTTACCTGCACCACTGCCTTGCGCTGTTGCATGCGTAGAAAAGACGCCTCTATTATCTCATAGGGCTGGCCGTCTATAACCACCATTCTTCCGGGCCTTAGTTCGGTGTAAGAAAGCATAATCTTGTGAAAAAGTAGTTTTCATATTAAAATACAAGCCTGATTATGTCAAATAAAAACCAGAAAGTTTTTGTTGCTTTAAGCGGCGGAGTGGATAGCTCCGTAGCCGCCGCTTTGCTAAAAAAAGATGGCTTTAGAGTTGTTGGTTGCCACATTAAATGTTTCAACTTGGATGGTTGCGGCGAAAAAGATATTGAAGATGCCCGCAGAGTTGCCGAAAAATTGGCAATTCCTTTCTATGTTTTTGATTTAGAAAAGGAGTATAAAGACAAAGTTGTCCGGTATATGGTTGATGGTTATAAAAACGGGCTTACCCCCAATCCCGACGTAATGTGCAACAGCCAGATTAAGTTTGGTTTGTTTTTGAAACGCGCCTTGGAGTTAGGGGCGGATTACATCGCTACTGGGCATTATGTTAGATTGTGCCAGTTGGCATCGGCAGGCCCCGTTTTTTCTCTTAAAGTCGCTAAAGATAAAAATAAAGACCAAAGCTATTTTCTCTGGACGCTGACTCAAGATCAGCTTAAACGTTGCCTGTTTCCTATAGGCGACTACACCAAAAAAGAAGTTCGGCAAATGGCTAAAAAATTCGGCTTGCCGACCGCTGAAAAAAAAGATTCCCAAGGCATTTGTTTTCTCGGCAAAATAACTTTGGCCAATTTTCTTGGCAAATATATTCCTCAAAAAAAAGGGTTAATTTTAAATGTCGCTGGCGAAAAGATGGGCAACCACCAGGGCGCTCATCTTTATACCATTGGCCAAAGGCACGGATTAAAGTTGCGCGGTGGCACCAAGCCTTATTATGTGGCGGACAAAGACGTGAAAAATAACATTATCACTATCGCTGAAAATAATGACAATTCCAATCTCTACAAATCCGAAGTTAAATTAAAAGATATTAATCTTATTTCACCAAAAATGGTCACTTCTGTTTGCGCTCGTCTTCGCTATCGCCAGCCGTTGTTTAAAGCGACGCTTTCCGGCTCTCGGCTCGTCTTCAATGAGCCCCAAAAATTCATCGCTCCCGGCCAGTCGGCGGTTTTTTACAATACCAAAGGTGAGTTGCTGGGTGGGGGAGTTATGGAGTAAAAATAAATTTTTCCAATTCTTCTAGGATTACTTCTTCAAACTTTATTTCTGGCTTAACTTTTCTTTTCGGCATTTTTCCAAATCTTCCTTCGAAATACATATCAATAGCAATCGTAAAAGAATCATCTTCTTTTGTTAGGTTTTTAAATTGCTGTTGACAAAGATCTGATATCCAGTTCTTAACCTGATTAATATCAAGGCTTCTTCCTGGGTTAAGTCTTGCTATAGCAAGTTTTATAGGGGGGAGACCCCCACACTTTCTATAAGCGGCATTAATCTTATCCAAAATAATATTCCTAGGATCCAATAATTCATTCACTTTTTCGCTTATAGTTACAGCAGTACCGGCGCCACTGATAATTTTAACTAGAGGTCCTGCACACCTGCAAATACTTTTAAGCCGATTGACCCGTCTGGTGGCTTTTGCAATTATGGAGTTACTAATTTTTAGTCCCCTAATATGTGCCTTTCCGGTTAAAATATCAGGGAGGGATTCACCGCTTATAGTAAGAACATTGTTTCTATTGGCTATATGAGCTGCGTGAAATTGGTACGTTAAATTTCTTTCTTTAAACAAAGAAAAAAGCCCCTTTTCTCTATATTTATTAAAAATACGCACCAAAGATTCTACTTTGATTTCCCTGACTCGCTTTGAATCTTCTAATGCTTTCTTACCCCATCTTTTTATATATGCTGCTTCTAGTTTATCCTCATCCGTTACCCCTAAAAAATTCATCAATTCTTCATTAAAATCTCCTATAAGAGGAGTGCCGGTATTAGGGTTAATTGGTAAAGATGTGGTTCCCGGATAAGCACAACTACCACCATAAGTATTAAAAATATTATCAAGCTCATCTTGAAGAGCAAACAACATATTAATTAATTCTTTATCCGTACCGGCATCTATTAATGTGAGGGGTTTAAAATAAAAACCCACTAGTAATAAAATTATCAAAACTAATAACCAACTGCCAAAACTTCCTCTCCACATCAAATTTATTATAACACAATAGAATGGATTGTTATACCCCTGTTTTTATACTACAATTTTTTCTATGAGAACTTATGCTAACAAAATTGGCGACGAGGAGGGTAAAAAAGTAACTTTAATGGGCTGGGTAGGCGCTCGCCGTGATCACGGCAAGCTCATTTTTATTGATTTAAGGGACGGCTCCGGCTTATGCCAGTGTGTTTTTTTAGGTAAGGACAAAAAACTTTTCAGCCAAGCCGAGCAATTGCGTCCGGAGTGGGTGGTCAAAATCACCGGCTTGGTGGGCGTGCGTCCGGAAAAATTAATCAATCCAGACCTGCCTAGCGGCCGGTGGGAAGTGCTGGTAGATGGTTTGGAAGTTTTAAACGAAGCCGAAACTCCGGCTATTGCTGTTGATACTGATGGCTATGAGATTGGCGAAGAGAGCCGCCTTAAATATCGCTATCTTGATTTACGCCGCCCCCGGCTTCATAAAAATATCAAAATTCGCCACCGGATTGCCAAATTTATTAGGGACTATCTTAACAGCGAAGATTTTGTTGAGGTGGAAACTCCCATTCTTACCAAGTCCACTCCCGAGGGCGCGCGCGATTTTCTTGTGCCATCAAGAATGTATCCGGGAAAATTTTATGCCTTGCCCCAGTCTCCCCAGCAATATAAACAGCTTCTGGCGGTCGGTGGTGTGGAAAAATATTTTCAGATAGCTCGTTGTTTTCGGGACGAAGACACTCGCGGCGATCGCCAGCCGGAATTCACTCAACTTGACCTTGAGATGGCGTTTACCGACAAAGAGATGATTATGGGTCTGGTAGAAAATCTTTATATCAAGCTAGTAGGAAAAATTTTTCCAGACAAAAAAATCAGCAAAAAGCCTTTTCCTCGGCTTACTTATGGGGAGGCGACAAAAAAGTATAAAAGCGATCGGCCGGACTTAAGAAAAAATAAAAAAGATGATAATGAGCTGGCATTTGTTTGGATAACAGATTTTCCTTTTTTTGAAAAAAACAAAGAGGGTCGGTGGACTTTTACCCATAATCCATTTTCTTCTCCGTTAGACGAACATTTGGGCTGGCTTACGCAGGAGAAGAATGTCGGCAAAATCATCGCCAATCAATATGATTTGGTTCTTAACGGCAACGAGATAGGCGGCGGCAGTATCCGCGCCCACAAACCGGAGATTTTAAAAAAAGTGCTTCAAATTATAGGTTTAAACGATAAAAATATTGAGGAGAATTTCGGTCACATGTTAAAAGCGCTGGCTTCCGGCGCTCCGCCCCATGGAGGCATTGCTATCGGCTTAGATCGGTTTGTTTCTGTTTTGGCCGGTGAACCCAATATTCGAGAAGTCATTGCTTTTCCAAAGACGGGAGATATGCAAGACATGATGATGTCTGCTCCTAGCGCTGTTGCTAAAGAGCAGTTAGATGAGTTAGGATTGTCCTTTAAAAAAGGAAAATAAAATGGACAACAAAAAAGAAAAGACTCTGGTCATTATTAAGCCAGACGGTGTTCAGCGCAGCCTTATAGGAGATATCATGAGTCGTTTTGAAAGAACCGGCTTGAAATTAGTGGGTTTAAAAATGCTAGTGCCGTCGCCGGATTTTATTGAAAGTCATTATACTCTTGATCTTGGATGGCGCCGTAAAACTGGCGAAAAAACCATTGAGTCTTATAAAAGTAAAGGCAAGCAGCTGCCAACGGAAGATCCATTGAAAATTGCCGAGATAGTTTTAAATAATTTGAAAAAATTTATGTCTTCTGGACCGGTAGTGGTAATGGTCTGGCAGGGGATGAATGCCGTGGGTGTGGTTAGAAAAATTACAGGCGCCACCGAGCCGCTGACATCGGATGTCGGCACCATCCGCGGCGATTTGACCATAGACTCTTATGAGGTTTCCGATTTGGACGGCCGCTCCGTGCGCAACCTTATCCACGCCTCGGGCAATATTGAAGACGCGAAAAAAGAGATTCAGCTTTGGTTTAGCGAAAAGGAGTTGATTAGTTATCGACTTGTTCAGGAGGAGATTCTTTACAACGTTAATTTGGACGGAATTTTGGAATAAGATTCTAAATACGCTACAATAAAAACGAAGCCTTGTTTTTTAGATTCCGGGTCAAGTAGTATTTCAAGTGGAGTCAATATCGCTTAGTTCTGTGGAATCAAGTTGAGACTTCAAAATTAATTCAAGCCGGAATTCTCAAAAACAAGGCTTTTTAATATGGAAAACATTCGTAATTTTGTTATTATCGCTCATATTGACCACGGCAAGTCCACTCTAGCCGACCGCCTGCTGGAAATAACCGGCACGGTGGACAAAAGGCATCTCCAACCTCAACATTTAGACCGATTAGAATCGGAAAGAGAAAGGGGAATTACCATTAAAATGGCGCCAGTGCGGATGATTTTTGGGGATTATATACTGAATCTCATAGATACTCCCGGCCACAGTGATTTCGCTTATGAAGTTTCCCGAGCTCTGGCAGCCGTGGAGGGGGCGATATTGTTAGTTGATATTTCCCAAGGCATTCAGGCGCAGACTTTGGCTAATTTTGAAACGGCTAAAAAAACTGGCCTTAAAATCATCGGCGCTGTTTCTAAAATAGACCTTAATTTGCCTCAAATAGAAGAAGTTGTTCAGTCCTTGGCCGAATTATTAGAAGTTAGAGAGGATGAAATTCTTAGAGTTTCCGGCAAAACGGGACAGGGCGTGGAAGAATTATTAGCAGCTGTTATTAAACGGTTTCCGCCGTCGCGCATTATTCCATCAAAAGAAGAAATTTCCCGCGCTCTCATTTTTGATTCTCTTTATGACGAACATAAGGGAGTAATTGCCTTTATAAGAATTTTTAACGGCAGTTTTAAAGGTAACGAGCAAATATCATTTCTAGCCACAAAATCAACCATTAAAGCTAAAGAGGTTGGATATTTTAATCCTCAATTGAAACCAGCTAAAGAATTATTCACGGGCGAGATTGGCTATATTGCCACTGGCCTTAAACAGCCGGAAAAAATAAAAATAGGTGATACAATTATTAATGTCAAAAATCAAAATCCAAATGTCAAAACTTTAGCCCTTCAGGGCTATAGAGAGCCTCAACCCGTAGTCTTTGTTTCTTTTTATCCCGAGGAAAATGATGACTATGATGATTTGAAAATTTCTTTGGCTAAATTAAAGCTTAACGACGCCTCCTTGTTTTTTGAGCCGGAAAGCAGCGAGCTTTTAGGCAGGGGATTTAAGGGAGGATTTTTAGGGAGATTGCACTTTGAGATTACCGCCGAACGGCTGGAAAAAGAATTTAATTTAAAAACAATCCAGAGCTTCCCCTCAGTTTCCTATCAGGTTAAGACCAGAAAGGGAGTGGAGGAAATCAGCAGTCCCAAGGATTTTCCCTATGATTATCTTGAAGTTTTAGAGCCAGTAATTCGGGTGGAAATCATTACCCCGCCTCAGTATTTAGGAGGCGTTTTGTCGCTCAAGCAGTTTTACAGAATAGGGGATTTTGAGACCAGAAACATCGGCAATCGGGTAATTATTAAGGCCAAAATGCCCCTTGCCGACCTGATTAGCGATTTTGATGATAAGTTAAAATCCTTGTCAGAGGGCTACAGCTCTTTGAGTTATGAAATTATCGGTTATGAAAAAAGTAATCTGGCTAAGATGGAAATATTAATAGCCGGTCATCTTGTTCCCGGCCTGACCAGGATTATTCCAGCCGAGAGAATTGATCGCGAAGCCCGAACTACCGTGGGAAAACTTAAAGAATTTCTGCCTCGCCAGCAGTTCACTCAGGCGATACAGGCCGCCAGCGGCGGGCGGATTATTGCCCGTGAAACCATTGCTGCCCTTAAAAAAGATGTCACCGGCTACCTTTACGGCGGCGACCGCACCCGCAAGATGAAGCTTTGGAAGAAACAGCAAAAAGGCAAGGCCAAACTTAAAGAACGGGCAGAATCTTCAGCTGTTCATATTCCGCCCTCTGTGTTTAAGGAGCTGCTGAAGAAATAATAGTGTATAATTAATAGGGGAAAGAAAAACCCCCTTAATTAAGGGGGCGGTCGGCTGGCCTCATCATGTCCAGCAGGTGATCCATCTCGCTAACGAGAGAGTCACTTTTTTGGATTAAATCGCTGTTCATTCGCTCGATTTGGCTGTGCTGGTCGGTATAAACCAATAACAGCCATCCGGCAGATGCAGCGAAAACGCAAGCCAACAGCACTAAAAGGTGTTTCATCGCTTTTTTCTCCTTTTCAAAAACACCACTCTGTCTGGTATTATAGCATTATTATTATGATAAGTCAATATAAGCAAATAATGGCGCTTTTAACGGCGGCGGGCATTTTTCTGCTTGTTGGAGCTTGGCTTTTAAATTCTTATACCGTTCAATCTCAAACCGAAGAGGAGCGGCTGATTAATTCAATCAATTCCGCTATCAACGATCTCATTAATAATAGTGAAATAAGCCAAAAAATTAGGGATCTGGTCGGCAAGCCCACTGAAAACAAATCTTATTTTGATGATTACCTTCCTCCCCAGATATTTAATGACCTGATTAGCCATGGCCAAAAAGCTCAGGGTAGTTTTAGTATAATATTTGGCTTATTAAATGAAATTAGACAATTGTCTGGTAATTGCCAAACAGACGATGATAAAAAAAAGCTTATTAATAAAATTGAAGAACTCAACAACAACCTTTCTTTATTTATTGGTCATTTAACTAACTATCGCAAAGTTCTTGTGGAGGCGAGCTCCCTACTGGGCGATCCCGGTTTTTTTTCACCTTTTAAAAAGGGCTTTAAGGATAGGTTGAATCAATCGGCTAGTGAATTAGGCCAAAGAATTACCGCTCTGCAAAAACGTCAAGCCGATCTTAATAGTCAAGTGCAATTGGGTAATCATATTAAATTAGCCGATAAATTATGTATAAAAAATGGCAATGGGCCTCCGCCTATTCCTCCGCCGGACAACGATATAAAAAATGAAGATGTCGCTGAGTGCGTTAAAGATTTTAACAAGCTTGCCGAATTAGCGAGAAAAATTTTATTCCACAGAACAACTCTTGACCAAAACACCTCAACTAATCTTAATTTTTTAATTACTAATCTGGAAGCCGCCGGCAGAAACTTCCCCTCACATTTTTCTTCATTACAGTCGGCTATTAATCGGCTAAATAAATTACTCTTATCGCCTTCTTTACGCCAAGTGGAAAAAAATGCTTTGGGGAGTTATTTAGCGTCTCTTAAACAATGCTTAAAAGTGACCAATGGAGAACAGCCTCCACCTCCTGCCGACAATGAAGATAGCGCCAGAATCAAAGAGTGCCACAAAAAGTACGACCGGCAATTGGTAGATTTTTTAGGGAAACTTCCCGCCTACTTTAGAATCCAGGCTCAAGAGCTAAAGAATAAGGCTGATTCATTCCGGCAGGCCGCTTTTAAAGACCATAAAGATAGAATTAATCTGCTGGCGGACGGTCTTTTAAGTCTCGCTGACGAGATTGGGGGTTGGATTAAAGCTTGGGGAAGTAAGGTTCCTTTTAAAAATACCTACGAATTGATTGACGGCCTTATTGCCAAGTTTGAATACATTAAAGCCTACTATGAAGGCATAATAAAATCTTTTCCTCTTCCTCCTAATCATCCTCAATCAATCGCTATGAAAAAGTATTATCAAAAAAAGATAGATTACGCCGATACAGTCATAAATGATCTTAAAAAATTAAAGGAAGACAAGCGAAAATGCGCCAACTGTTAGTTAACGTGTTATAATTAAAACAAGTGGATATTAAATTTTTAAAATGGTTTGCGGTAATCGTTGTTTTTGTTCTGGCTCTGACGGTGGCTTTTACAAATCTATCCGTTTTGGGACAAGGCGTACCCCGGCAAAATAAGTGCGTTTTGACAATACTTGAGGCGGTAAGCGTTCCTCCCGATCTCCAAAAATCCGAAGCAAAATTTCATATAAAATACGAGATAAAAAATCACAAAGACGAAGGCCTGTGGTCTATGCCTGCCACAGAAATAAAATGGCCGAATATCATATCTCATTTCAAAAATAAATATCCGGATTGTGTTATAGACAATCAGGCGGCGACTGTCACCTATATTAAACCCAGAACAGGGCAAGATCCCCCCGACCCCCGTCACAGGGGCAATGTTATAATGAATTTTGATATTAAAGATCACAGGCCGGGGAAGAGAACTAGAAGAATTAGCACTCCCGGAGGGCGGTCTTTAATTGATTTTTTAAATAAAGAATACCCGGGTTATACTATCAAACTTACCACTCCTGGCTTTAGAGGTCCGGCTTTAGCGCCTCCGGAAGATCAGGCGCCGGTTTGCCGCTCCATCGGCACCCTTTATACCAGCCCTAACTGGGAAAATGACCCCGACGTTTTTACCTGTCCCCCGTGCAGGCAATTAGAGAATGATTTAAATAGTTTTACTAAAAAGCTGATTGGAGATAATGCGGATCTTAGAGATTTGCTTGTAAAAACAGGCTTTGACTGGAAAAAATTCGTTAACATCAAAATCGGGTTTCCTCCCGATGAACAAGGTATTCCCCATTTAAATGGTGTCAGCGATTCAGGAGTGATAGCATCTCAAATTAAAAAAGCTATGCAGGATTATATTGCAGAATTACGGCGGTGGAACACAAACAGATAAAGAAAATAGATGAGCAAAAATAATTTAAAATGGCTTGTAATTTTCGTGTCATTGATTTTGGGGATGGCGATTGTTTTGCCTAAAACTAATTTTATTCTAGCCCAGTTTATTCCCAGTGGAACTATTGTCAGCCAAGAAAAAATACCCGGCACTGACAATTATAAAGTAAAGATAGATTACGGCGGCATCACTATAGAAATAACGGCTTCGGCAAGAGAGTCGTCTAGGGAGTTTTTAGAAAACTTTTTAGGCGTCAAGTTAGTTGTTCCGCCAGCCTCTTCTCCGGAGCCAGTGCCCGCAAAGGATTGCCCGGAAACTTTTAAGATTGATTTAACCAATCGAATTAGGTTTGGGGTAAACGGAAAAAGAATTGACGAGGAAGTGGCTACATCAAATTTTCAATTATCACACGATAAAAATGACCATGAGGCCAGCCATGGCATCAATAGCACGGCTCGCGCTATATACGCAGGCGTTCGTGAGGGTACCGGCGTGCATATTGGTTTTGACGAAAATGGCAAAGCCATTGTTACTTGGGTTGATGAGCCTAGGGGCAATATTTTGGGACTTATTGCTAGTAATGTTGTTCCCGATTTTTTTAAGAATCCGCCGGGTTTGATGAATCGTTACCGAACTTATTTAACAGGCGCCCGCCAGCGCAACATTGATGAAATCTCTAATTTGTTTGATGAATGGGGCGCTTACAATGCCGGAGGAGAAGCTCGTTTGAGAATGAGAATCAATGGGCAAAAAAAAGCTCTCGATGGAACGGATTTGAATCTGGCAAACATAATTGAGGGTCCGGCGGATTATATAATCATTGGTGGATCGGTTGCCCTTTATTTAAGAAACAACGACCCAAGGTATTTTCAAAGCGCTCAATTTAAAAACTTTTTTAAATTCCAAATAGAAAAAAGCGCAACGCTTATCAATAAAGGCTTGGCAACCGGTGATATTTCTGATGCCGGCCATACTAATTTTATGTTAGATAATCTAAGAAAGAATCCCCAAGCGGCTAGGATTCGTCAAGTTTTAGTAGAACTTTACGGCCGCGACTGGACGCAAAGAGTCTTAGGTTTTTAAAATTTATGTTAGCATAAACATATGCGGGAAAATAAAAAACATTTTTTATTTTTATTATTGCTTTTAGTAGCGTTCGTCTTAGTTTTATTTTTTATTTTATTTAGTTCCAAGTTACAGTTTTCTTATCAAGCCTTAAATGCAGCGCAAGAAGATCAAAATATATTAAGAGGAAGTCAATTTGTTAGCGTTGGCGACGGTTTAGGACAGGTTGTCAACGTTGTCAGGGGGGGCGGTGATCAATTTCCTAATGAATCTTACTATTGGCTATACATTATTGCTCTATCACAATCATGCCAAAGGGAGGGGGGGTGGTTACCTTGGGTCTTTGGAGGAGGTAGCGGTTCTTCTTTAGAATCCAAACAACTCTTTGCAAGTATTTTTGATGTTCTATATAGTTTTTTTAATAAAACCAGTAAAGTTTTTGCTCTCCAGGGCGGCGGTTTTGGCCCCCCAGTTGTTGATCCACCCCCAGATCCGATTCCTATCCCGGCTCCTGCTCCATCTTCAAGAAGAGACATAATAACTATAGGAGTTGGTTTACAATATTGTTGGGGAGGAAGTGCTCCTATTCGTCCATTTGTGGATTTTCTTTCGCGGACGGGAAGAAGGCTGTTGCCAATGATTATAGAAGTAGGGGGCAATCTTCGGTATTGGCCCATGGAGGGAACTCGGGATGTAGCGTGGCTGGTCAAGCCAGTTGATTCATCAGCTGGCGCTGGGTTGAATATGATAATAGTTAGAGTTGACAAAAGCACACCAGTTAAATCATCCAAACGTCCTGGATTTTTCCCAACACTGAAATCGGTAATACCTACCCCAGTTGATCCCCAAACGTTTGCTGATCCAGTAGGTGGTTCTATAACAATTAGGTTTCCTTTTGGAAAAAGAGATGGAGGTAGATATTTAGCAGAATTTAAGGAGCGTTGCGCTTTGGCTAATGAGCCACTTATAGAAAATGGCGTTGAATACTATAAACTGTCTAGTTTGCCAAATTTAAAAAAATACCGAATGAAAGACCTGCCAATAGGTAGTAAAGTTTACCAGAATGGAAAGGAGGTTGGCGTTTATGTAGGCAACGGAAAAGTTTTACCATCCCGATACATTTTGCAGTTTTATAATGCTGTGGCAAAGCAAGTACCCAAGCCTCCTATTATTAGTAGATGAGGCTTGCTATCTCTTTAGTTACAATAATCAGTATAACCGTGATGGGCTTTCAGCTTTTCCGCCTTTATGGCCAGAAATCAAACTTAGAAAAAAAATTAGAAGCTATTAACTCCCAAATCAAGCCTTTAGTTGATGAAAATAAAAATGTTTTAGCCGACATCAATTATTTTCAGAATCCTAACAATCTTGAAAAAGAAGCGCGCGCGCAGTTAAACTATGTTCGGCCGGGAGAAAAGATGATTATCGTGATTCCTCAACCATGAAAAAGTTTTACGCGGCTTTTATTCTGATAATTCTTGCGGCGGCTGGTTTGGTTTTCCTTTTTCGCGCCGGTTGGCATCCTCTGGCTCTAGTTAACTCTCGCCTTGTCTGGGCGTGGCAATTTGAGAAAGAATATCAGTCGGCTCTCAAGTATTATGACAAACTTTCTTCTGTCTATAAGCTTCCCAAGCCGGAGGGGGATATAAAATTGGCAGTGCTTGATAAATTAATAGAAAAAATCATAATATCAGAAAGTTTGAAAGATATATTTGGCGAAGAGGGCCAGGTATTAGTAAGCCAAAAAGTGTCAACTTCCTTAAAAAATACCAATCTAGAAGCCGCGGTTTCTTCGTTGCTTAGCATTGATTTTAAAGATTTTCAGGAAATGGTGCTTATCCCTCAAGCCGAAAAAGAGATAATTGAAGAAAAATTAAAAAGTGAAAGCCGCGACTTCTCTAATTGGCTGAAAAACAAAAAAAATCAGGCAAAAGTTTATCTTTTTACTAACGAATTTAATTGGATTAAAGGGGGGATAAATAGAAAGTAACCGGCGAGATTAGTACAGTGGCAGTACGCTTGCTTCCCAAGCAAGAGACGCGAGTTCGATTCTCGTATCTCGCTCCAAGCAAAAGGGGGCTGACAGCCCCCTTTTTTTGTGCTATAATTCAATCTATTCTAGCCGGAGTAGCTCAGTGGCAGAGCGGTGCTTTCGTAAAGCAAAGATCGCGAGTTCGATTCTCGCCTCCGGCTCAAAATTCCTACGGAATTTTGCAATATATGCGTCCACTATCAGATAAATACGACCAAAACAACGCCCATCTTTCTGTTCATGCCGGTGCTGGCGGAGACGATGCTAAGGATTGGGCCGGCATGCTTTTTAAAATGTATTTCAAATATGCCGGACGCAGGGGTTGGCAAACTATGGCGATTGATGATTTAACTATGGATATCAAAGGAGATTATGCTTATGGAACTTTAAAAAAGGAAGCTGGCGTCCATCGGCTAGTGCGCATCTCTCCTTTTTCTACAAAAAAACTGCGCCACACCTCATTTGCTTTAGTGGAAGTCCTGCCGGAGCTTCCGGAAATAGAAAGAAAAAAATTGGTTATCCCGGAAGATGATTTAAGGGTGGAAATGTTTCGCTCCAGCGGACCGGGCGGGCAAAATGTAAATAAGCGGGAAACCGCCGTCAGGGTCATCCACATGCCTAGCGGTTTGAGCGCCGCTTCGCAGGTAGAGCGCTCGCAAGCGCAAAATAAGGAAAAGGCGGTTAATCTGCTCAAAGCTCGCCTCATTAAGGTTATGGAGGAAAGGCGCATGCAGGAATTAAGTAATTTACAAACTAAAATTGTGCCGGAGTGGGGTAGCCAGATTCGCTCTTATGTCCTGCACCCCTACAAGCAGGTTAAAGACCATCGCACCAAGGCTGTTAGCCACAATCCGGACAATGTTTTAGACGGTGACTTGGATAAGTTTATTGAATCGGAACTGGAAATTTGATTATAATAAAACCTATTACCCCCCCATGATAAATTTCATCAATGTTTCTAAAGTCTACTCCAATAAATCCACTGCTCTAAATAATGTCAGTTTTAAGATAGACCCCAAGGAATTTGTAACCATTGTCGGTAAATCAGGGGCGGGTAAATCAACTATTATTAAACTTATTATTGGAGAAGAAAAACCTACCAGAGGCAAGGTTTTGTTTGCCAACCAGGAGGTGAATAAATTAACTTACAAAGAATTGCCTCTGTTAAGGAAAAGAATAGGTATTATTTTCCAAGACTTTCGCCTTTTACCGGCAAAAAATGCTCATGAGAATGTTGCTTTTGCGATGGAGGTCAGCGGTAAGTCGCAATTAGAAATTAATGAAGTAGTGCCTCAAATTTTAGATATGGTCGGATTGGGGGATAAAGCCGATCGCTTTCCCCATGAACTATCTGGAGGGGAGAGGCAGAGAGTGGCTATTGCTAGGGCGATGGTCAATCGGCCGGCGTTGATTATTGCCGATGAACCGACTGGCAATCTTGACCCAAGCAATACGTGGGAGATAGTGGATATTCTCCTGAAAATTAATGAATTAGGCACCACGGTTATTCTAGCCACCCACAACAAGGATATTATTAACAACTTAGGCAGGCGCGTTATCAGCCTGGATGATGGTAAAATGATAAGAGACGAGAAAAAAGGCAGATATATTTTGTAATGGCCACTACTCTTTTTAGAATAATTAAATATGGCTGGCATAATTTTCGCCGCAATAGTTGGCTTTCTGTTGCCACTATTAGCATTTTACTTCTAACACTAATAGTTTTTCAGGGCTTGATTATTTTTCGGGTTATCACTGGCGCGGCTATTGAAAGCTTAAAAGACAAAATAGATGTCAGTATATATTTTGCCACTGATGTTAGCGAGGAAAATATTTTAGAAATTCAAAAAAAGATAGAGGTGCAAGACAAAGTTAAAAAAGTTGAATATATTTCCAGGGAAAAGGCTCTTGGAATATTTAAAGAAAAACATAAAGACGATCCCACTATTACTCAAGCTCTCCAAGAACTTGAGGACAATCCTCTTTCTGCCTCTTTAAATATTAAAGCCAACGAACCCAGCGATTACCCCGAGATCGCCTCGTTTTTAGACCAGCAAAAAAGCTGGCAGCCATTAATGGAAAAAGTTACTTATCGCCAAAACCAGCTGGTTATTGAGCGATTAGGCAAGATAGTGGATACCACCGAGAAATTAGGCTTAGCTTTGACTTTTTTCCTATCTTTAGCGGCTATTTTAGTAACTTTCAACACTATAAGCTTAGCTATCTACTCTAATCGTGAAGAAGTTAAAATTATGCGATTAGTCGGCTCTTCTAACAGGTTAATAGTTGGCCCTTTTATAGTAACTGGCATTATCTACAGCGCCATCGCGGCCGTTTTAAGCCAGCTGATTATCTGGCCCGTGGTTGTCACCACTTCTCCCTATCTCAAATTTTTTCTTTCAGAAACCGATTTAGCCTCCTATTACATGGATAATTTTTGGAAGCTTTTAGCCTACCAACTTTTATTTGGAGCTATTCTTGGCGCCGTCTCTGGCAAAATAGCTATTAGAAGGTATTTAAAAACTTAGTTGGAGCAAGTTGGTATTAACTAAAACCAACCCAGCAGGAATTGAGCTACCAACCCTAAAAATTCTTTTGATTCTATTCTCTTTGATTGAGGTTGTTGCAACTGCATCTGTAATTCTATAGAACGGAAATCTATATTTTCAGGAATTAATGACCTGAATTGTTCCGGTATTTGTGTAGGCGCTCCTTCAAGCAGGAAATTATTTAATCCTTCAAGGCTGGGCGGAGGAGGCCCCTGATAGTCCTTATCCGGAAATGAGTCTTGTCTTCCCGGAAACTCTTCCTGTCTGCTCGGGAAAGACCTGTCTTCTAAGCCCGGCGGCGTAAAATCAGCAAAACAACCTCGCATAATTTCCGGCATTTTAGTCCTCATTTCGAAAGGATTAAAATCAGGGCTATTCAGCAACTCTTCCAGTTTGGGCCCGACGCACTCTGTAATCCCCGGCGGAGCATTTCCAGTTTCTTCATTAATCCGGCGGCGCACCTCCTCTTTTATTCGTCCACTTTCTCCTTTGGGGATGATTTTATTAAAATTAAAATCTGGATTTTCTTTTTTAATCTCCTCAAAGAATTGTTCCGCTAATTCCGGCTTTGCATCAAAAACTTTTTCGCACTCCTGCCGGTTGCGACAACCTGTTTTTTCTTTGATTTTACGGGCAAACCGCGCTTCTTCTTGGCCGATAATCCCGTGCTCTATAGCAAAGGCGAAACAGACTTCCTCGTTGGCCGGATTGTCACAGTGTTTTTCACAAGCCCTTCCCCGACAACCTCCGGGACCCACTCCGCCGGTCTTTTTGACGATGCTGGCCTCTTGTTCTGTCATAAAACCGGCGGCCACGCCGAACTTTATGCACTCATCCATTCTCTCCGGTTTAAAATCTCCGCCATCCGGCCCGCCGGCGCCAAAACAATAAGTCTCGCACTCCTCTTTATTGCGGCAACTGCCGGGAGTTTTAACGCCTCTTGCTAGAGCATCCCTGATTTTTTTCGCCTCTTCTAACTCTTGCCTGTCCATCACGTCATACTTTTCAGCGTAAGCCACACACTCATTAATATTGGCGACATCATCACAATAAGCGCGGCATTCATCAAAGCCTTGGCATCCGCCCGGCCCAGCGCCGCCTCTTAGCGATTGCGATAATTTCTCTACCTCGCTAGCCTCCTTGTTAGCGATAGGCCCCTCTAATAAGTTGTGTTTTTTAGCGAAAGCAAAACAAGCGGCAAAATTATCGGGCTGGTCGCAATATAATCGGCACTCCTTTTCATTTTTACAGCCGCCTAATTCCTCTACGGGATAAACAATATCGTCCTTGGTGGCGGCTCCTGCCAGCGGCAACATCAGGAACAGAAAAAACAAAACTGCTAAAGTCGTAATAATTTTATTGTCCAGCTTATTACTCAAAGGGATTTTGATAAGTGTTTGAAAATGGATTGGCTTTTTCCACCGGATTGACATCTTGGACATCTCCCAGGGGATTAATCGCCTTAATATCTACCCTAACGCCAAAATCTTCCGCTTTGGGAATTAACTCCGGCGCTAGTTGCGGAGTTGTTCCCGAATATGGCTGTTTAAAGACATAAAAAAACAAGAATCCCAATAACAACAAAACAGCAATAGCAATCCAAAGATAATATTGCTTCATTAGCTTTTATTATATAGTATCCCTTTAAATTTTACTGTGGATAAGTTTGCTCGGTACGACATCTTTTTTTACGGAGTGGCAATGTTTCTAGCCGGAGTTTTGCTTTCTAGTTTAGGCATAAGTTTTTGGATTATTGCCGGCCTGGTAATTTTTTTAGCTTTAGCTTCCCGAATGTCATCTTTAAGCCCGTTGCTGATATTAGTTTTAGCCGGCTCTCTTTATTACTCATGGCGCATCTCTATGCCTCTGGAAATCTCTTTTGGCAAAGAAATTTTTGGATGGCTTTTAAACATTAAAGAGGGGATTATTGAGGCGCATCGGCGGCTCTTAGGCTCGGAGCAAGCGGCTTTTTTATCCGGCATTACCATCGGCCATCGTTATGGATTTTCTCAAAATTTTCTGGAACGGCTTTCTTTAAGCGGCACCCGCCACGTAGTAGTGCTTTCGGGCTCTAATCTTACAATTCTCATTCTTATAATTATGCGGCTCCGCAGCTCTTTTCTTTCAAAAAAGTTTGCTTTTGCCCTTTCTTTTTTAACCGTTCTGGCCCTTGTGGCTATGACCGGCTTTGAAGTTTCCGCCGTGCGCGCCTCCTTAATGGCTTTTGTTTTCGGTATAGCCACTCAAAGCGAGCGCCTTTACAGCCCCCGTAATTCTATAGCTCTGGCAGGTTTAATTTTAATTCTCGTCAATCCTCAAAACCTTGTTTTTGATATCGGCTTCCAGCTTTCCTTTATGGCTATTCTTGGAGTAGCCTATATTTTACCTGCTTTAAAAAACGCTCTGCGGATAAAAACTTTTGGCGGGCTTGATTGGCGTGAAGCGGCCCTTGGAACAATCGCCGCCCAAACAGCAGTCGCGCCTATTTTAATCGCTAACTTCTCTAACTTCACTTTGACATCCTTTATCGCTAACGCTCTTATTTTGGCGGTGGTGCCGCCAACAATGATTGTTGGTTTTATTCTGGCGCTAGCCTACTGGCTGTTTTATCCGGCGGCGATTGTTTTAAGCTGGCTGGCGTCTTTCTTGCTCGGTTATCAGATTTTTGTTATAAATATTTTTTCTCGGATTTATCTGCCCTTTAATCCTGATTTAGGATTTTTAGGAATCGCTATTTATTACGCCGTTGTTTTTATTTTTATCGCCAAGTTTTATGGAAAAAGAGCCGAATTATAAAATTTATTTTTATTTTACTCTTATTATCCTTGCCGGCTTTAACCTATGGTTGTGGCGAGCCGTATTTTTTTCTAGTGGAGACATCAAACCGGCGGTTTATTTTTTTAATGTAGGGCAAGGCGACAGCCAACTGATTGCCTTGCCGCCGGTTAACATTCTCATTGATGGAGGGAGAGGAAAAAGAGTTTTAGGAGAATTGGACAAAGTCTTCAGCGAGTTCAATGGCAAATATATTGATTTAGTAATTGCTACCCATGCCGATATTGACCATTTTGGCGGTCTCAGGGAGGTTGTGAAAAATTATCAAGTAGGCGCTTTTTTATTTAACGGCAAAGCCAGCAATAATTCCGCTTATTTAGAATTAGTATCGTTAGTAAATAGGGCGGGTATTCCCATTATCAATCTAGCCGCCAAAGATAAAATAAAATACAACAATGATTATCTAGCCGTTCTTTCTCCGGAAGCTAAAGAAATTTTTTATAACGATGATAATAATTCCAGCTTGGTTTTAATGTTGAACGCGGGCGGAGAAAAAGCCCTTTTTACTGGAGATATCAGTCTTAAAACTGAGGATAAATTAGCGAGCCGTTACGATTTAACCGCTGATATTCTCAAGGTTTCCCATCACGGTTCCAAAAACTCATCCGGCGCTAATTTCTTAAATGATGTTTTGCCTAGAATTAGCGTTATCGGAGTTGGCAGAAACAGCTACGGCCATCCCCATCCTCTAACTATTGAACGTCTGCAAAAAGCCGGCTCTAAAATCTTTAGAACCGACACGGACGGCGCCATTAAAATTGTTTTAGATTAATTACTTATGAATCGCTGGTTAAAAATATTAATTATTTTGGCGGCTGCCGCCCTGTTTATCCAGGCCTCTGTTTATCTGGCTGTCAATCGGCGAGAGGCGGGGGAATTGGCGGCGCCCAGCCAGTTTAAAGAGTTGCATCTGGCGGATATTTCTAAAGAAACTAAACCGCCGTCAAAACTGGCAAACTTTCGCCTCTGTTCTTTTCAGACAAACTCTTTGCCATCCCATCAAGGAGCGGTTTTTAGCAGGATTGCCTGGGCGGGCTCCAGCGAGAACGCCAATGATGAGTGGTTTGAGATAAAAAAAATATCAGCGGGGGAGATTAATATTTCCGGCTGGCAGGCTGTTAACAAGAACGAAAGATTAAAAGCGGTGGTCGCTCAAGAAACATTTTTAACTGAAAGCAATCCCCTCTATCTCTTGAAAAGAAGCGTCCATTACACAGGGGCGCTGAAAAACAACAACGAAGGACTCCGGCTCTTTGATAAGAATTGCCAGCTTATTGATGAAGTTTTTGCTGATTCTGATTGGCCGGCAGGGGATAACGAATTAAAACTGGTGATGAAAAGAGCCGGGGACTTATCTTGGTATGATGACAGAATAATTCCAGCTTCCCAGCAGGCCCAGAATATAAATAACGGCGCCGCTTCTGTCGTTATTTATGAAATTCAAGCCGGTTCCGAAGTATCCACGAATAATGAATATATAAAACTGCGCAATCTCACCGAACAAACTATTAGTTTGGATGGCTGGTCATTAAAGAAAAAGACAGCTTCCGGTAAAGAATATACCCTGGTTTCTAGCTCAAAATTTACCGGATTGATAACGGCTCAAGGTTTTTTTGTTATTGCCCACAAAGATTATGAAGGCGAGGCAAATTTAAGATACTCCAACACTTCTAATTCTTTGGCTAATTCCAACAATACAGCAATTATTTACAATAAGAGCGGAAATTTAATCAGCGAGTTTAAGTATTAATTATTATAAGTAAGCTCCACTCGATCTTTATCTTTCATTAAATAATCGCCAAACTCCGGAGCTTCTTTGCCGTTTACCAGCATTTTTAAATCATTTTTATCTAACTCTTCCCCCCAAATCTCAAAAAACTTGGCAAGTTTTGTGTCTTCTTTTCTTACCAATCCGGAAAATTCCATATGGATGGTGCCGTCCGTTTCATGAGTGTGCATTTGTTGGTGCACCACTCCCAATCCGATGCCGGCTGGTATCACTCTCGGCACCCCTTTATCGGTGATAGAGAGTTTAGGATGCCAATGTATGCCGTTTTTTGAGACGATATCTTCCTCTGGAATAGGCGGGATATTAACCAGATACCAAATAAACCAGCCAACACCCCCCAAAACAATCACCGCCAATAAAACCTTGATAAAAAATCTCATATTTTTAATTTAGATTATTATTAATGTTACAAACTTGCAGATTATTAATTTTTTTTGCTGTAAAAATAATTGATGTGCCTAGAATGCCCACGCTCAGCAAGCCGAACTCACCGCCATTGAGCGGCAGAACATAGATTAGTCCGCCGGCGCCGATTAAAGCTAGTAACGGCCCCAGAACTAATGTGCCGCAAGCGGCGCAACCGACGCCAAAGACGCCGCTGACAAAACCCGCTAGACTGCCGGTCACGCCGCTCCTTATAGGCGCGCTTTTTTTCTGCCTCATATAATAAACAACCATAGCCGTATTAATGCCCAGTAAAACTGCAATCGCTACAGTGTAAGAGGCAGAAAGGGCGGTAAAATTCGTTCCGATGGACGTCATCAAGTTGGCCAAAAAAATAACTTTTTCGGAAAAAACCACCATTGGGGAGCTTGTTATCTGCCAGATAAGTCCTAAATTGGGTAACCAAGTGGATAGCGCGAGCATTAACAAAGCAACCAACGCGGCTAGCGCCAGATAGGTGGCTTTTCTGAAAACCTTATTCAACGCCGAAAAAAGCATCAGGTCTATTTCTCTTTTAGCGCCAACTCAACAACTTGCCTGATCGCTTCATAGGGCTGAGCGCCGTTGACAGGAAATTTTTTACCGTTAGAGGCAACAACAATACTCCACGGTGTGCCATTGCCGCCGGTAGCTATCGCGTCTTGCGCATCAGCCTCAATGTGGCCGGCAAACTTACCGCCCTTACTATCATTATCTTTAACCAATTTTTCAAAAGGAACGGGATTAAGCCCGACATCTTTGGCTATTTGTACCAATTGAGAAAGTTCTAACTGGTCATTAGATGGCGTAATCTCAAATAACCTGTCTAAATAAGCCCAGAACTTGTCATTACCGCCCAATTCGCCTGCCAACTCCGCAGCCGCCGCCTCCATGCGGGCTTTGGAATGCAGCTGGTCAAGAGGGAAATGGCGGTAGACCCAAGCCACTTTGCCGTTGTATTCCTTAACTATTTGCTGGAGAGTCGGGTGAATTCTCTTGCAGAACGGGCACTCGGTATCGGAAAACTCCACTATTTTCACCGGAGCTTTTGAATCGCCTTTGATATGGTCTTTGCCGGTTATCGGTTTCAAATCATCAAGATTGCCCGTTGGCGGAGGTTCTTGGGGTAAAGCCCCAAGATTAGCTGAGGAACGGCCGACAGAATACACCACCGCCCCCGAAATAAGCACTCCCGCTATCAAAATTGATATGGGGAGAAAATAATTTCTCTTTTGTTGATTTTCCATTTTGATTTTGATGTTAATTTTTATATTATGACTTTTAAAATACCAGCTTATCAAAATTAAGCTAAATTGTACAACCGGCTATGCATAATGCCTTGGCTCAATAAATTACGAAGCGGGTTAAACAACTTTGAAATTAATTCTTTTTCCCTTGATTGTTTTGCTGGTAATAACTTAAAAATTTTATTTTTTAATTTTTCTTGGTAAAAATAAAGATTAGTAACCAATAAAAATAATAGGCCAATTATACCAAACAACAAAAACTGATTTTTTGAAGAAATTAAATTAATCGGCGCCAGTTTAAAGAGGCAAGCCGAATGTTCGGTGCTGATATTTTGTCCAACTGGCTGCAAAAAAGCGCAAAAAGCAACTATTACCAATACAGAAATAAATATGCTTAGAAGTAAGTGATTATTAGCCATTTAATTTTATATTAAATAATATAACTGATTATGCTGTTCAGCAAATAATGTTGCAAGCTTGAACAAAGAGACATTAAGCGTAAAATTAAATCGGCATCTTATTTTTAATAAAGGAGGGTGATTTATGAATGGTAACGATTTCAACTGGATGTTGAGGCAGATTTTAGATGAATTAAGAAAATATATCAGCTCTCCGGCAGTCATTGCTTTTACCTTGCAGAAAAAGCGCTGGCTCTATCCCACCGCTGGCTTTCAGGTGAGCATTATTGACTGCTTATTGCTTTACGGCCGAGGTGGCTTTGACAGTGTTAAAGTGAAATTGCCGGAAATTATTAAAGAAAGCCAAAAATACCAAGAGCACATTTTAAATAATCATTAAAAACCCCCGAGTCTGACTAGGGGGCTTTAATTACTGGATAAATATAGTTATTAGTGTTATAAGTATCTATTGAAAAGCACCTTAACATATAAAAAGGAGGGTGAATGTCCAAGATTAATCTGATTAACGCTAAAGAGTATGATTACACAGTCACTCAATTGAGAAAATTTTTCAGGGACAGGAGATTTATTGAGGTGGGCGTCCAGCACCGGCTAAGCATTTTGGCGGCCTGCGAAGACCCGCGGACTATCGGCACTTACAATTATGCCGGCCAGCTTTGGCCCTTGCCTCAGACCGGCCAGATGTGGCTGGAATACGAATTACTTAACTGGCCTGACGCCGCTGGCTATTATTGCGTCAGCACCAGCTATCGGCAGGAGCCTAATCCCGTTCCGGGCAGGCATGATCTAGTGTTCCCGATGTTTGAATTTGAAACCCACGGCAATATGGATGATTTAATCCGGCTGGAAATGGATTTGTTGGAACATCTGGCATTTGGTTCGGCAAGCAATTACGCTGTCAGAGAATACAGCGAACTGGCCCAGCGGTATGGAGTTAAAGAATTAGGCATCAAAGAAGAAGAAGCGCTGGGCAAGGATTATGGGCCGGTCTGTTTTGCCACGAAGTTTCCCCTCTATACCTCGCCTTTTTGGAATATGAAAAAATCCGGCGGCTACGCCAATAAAGTTGACGTCATGCTCTACGGCGTGGAAACAATCGGTTCGGCAGAACGAAGCACGAATCCGACAGAAATGAGAGATTTATTTCATACCATCAGCGACGGCATGTACGCCGACATTCTTTATTCGCAATTCAGCAAGAAAAGGGTGGAGGAGGAGCTGGAATCATTTTTGGCTCTCAATATGATTCCCCGTTGCGGCGGCGGAATCGGAATTACCAGAATGATTCGGGCTCTGAAACTAGCCAAGAAACTCTAATAAATATCAACGGAAAACCCCGACGCTGTCGGGGTTTTTTAAAGGCCAACCTTATCTTTAATACGCTTGATGTCTTTCTGCATCTCAGCAACCTCCGCTTTTAAGTCAGGATAACAAGCTACCCTGTCTTCTATGCCATCAAGTCGATAGTTAATAGAAATAATCTCTTTTCTTATTTCTTTTACTTCTGCTCTTATTTCTTTTACTTCTGCTCTTATTTCTTTAACCCCCCCCTCTATTTTATCAAGTCTTTTATTGGTAACAGAAAACTCACTCTGAATCATTATTGCTAAACCATTAATTGTCATGCCTTTATTTTTTATCATGTTTTAATCCTAAACTCATGAAGCAAAAAAATCAATTTTATATAGTCATACCTCTAGCTTTGCTTTAATACCGTTCAAAATCCTTTTCACATTCTTGATGCTTTCTGCGTTGTTTAGGGAAATTGCGATTGCGTTAGAGTCTATTTTTTTGAGCGCCGATAATTTTTCCTTGATTTCTCCAGCGGTTGCAAGATCGCTCTTTGTAAGAAAAAGACGCTCCGGTTTTTTAAGAAGGGCGCTATTCCATGCGCCTAATTCTTTACGAATGATTTTGTAATCTTTGGAAGGATCGGGGGACTCTGCCGAAATAAAATGGAAGAGAATGTGAGTCCGCTCAATATGGCGGAGGAATTTAAAGCCTAAGCCTTTGCCGCTTGAAGAGCCTTCTATCAGTCCGGGGATATCCGCAAGGATAAGTTCGTAATAAGCTCCCAGATTCGGCTCAAGGGTGGTGAATGGATAATTTGCCACTTTGCCTTGGGCGCTCGTGAGCTTATTTAATAAGCTGGATTTTCCGACATTAGGAAGGCCCACAAAGCCGATATCAGCAATAAACTTTAGCTCTAGCCGAAATGCGAAAGACTCTCCCGGCCTACCTGGTTGGGACTGCTTAGGAGAAGTGTTCTTCGGAGAACGAAACTGGAAATTGCCCTTTCCGCCGATGCCGCCCTTCGCCAGAAGAATTCGTTCGCCGGTATGGTCAATACTAGTTTCGCTGCCAGTTGTGAGATTGTGGACTACCGTCCCGACTGGAAGCTTAAGGATAAGGTCGTCGCCATTCTTGCCGTCGCGAAACTGGCCTCGGCCATACTGGCCATCCTCGGCAGAAAATTCTTTTTTGAAACGAAATTGCGAAAGCCGAGTAAGGTCAGGGACGCCTTCGGCATAAACACTGCCACCTTTGCCTCCAGACCCTCCGACAGGCCCGAGACTTTTCATGTTTTTATTAAATGCCACCGCACCTCTGCCTCCATGGCCTGCGTTTATTTTTATTTTAATATCGTCTACAAGCATAATATTTGCAGTGTAGCATATTGCTAACCAAAGCTGTCCCTCCTGAATGAAATCCGATTAGAAGCAAAAATTAGGCGCACGCAAAACCAGAAAAGATCTTTAAGGGTTGTATCTCTTTTTATTTCATTTCTTTCTCAATGTCCTTTATTTCTTTTTTCACGAATTTTTCCGCATCGCCCAAATCTTTCTTAAGTCGTTTAATAACTTTTTCTTCTTCTTTGGTGAGTTCGCGCCTCGTCTTAGTTTTCTCAAGCATTTTTACTTGTTCTCGTATATCTTCTCTCAGTAAATCAAATGCTTTATGCAATGCTTGCTCGGCTTCGTTGACTTCTTTTCGGAGTCGATTTCTCATATGTTTGAATTTATTCCAGAAATACCAAACAAGAATAAGTAAAAGTATAATCAAGGCAATAAGCGGAATAATAACAGCAAGGAATGTTACTGCTCTGGCCGCTACTTCCAAAATTGCCGGCCGCTGAACAACAATAGTTAATTTGTCTGATGGACCGCTTCTTGCGCCCCTCTTGTCAATTACTTCAGACCATAATTGATAAATGCCATCCTTTGGTTTTTCACCTGCGATAAAGATAAAGTTTCCCTCTTTGTCGCTTTCTACATCATAACTTTGGGCATTTTCTTTTTCTTTTTGAAGCCACAAGACAACTTTAGAATAAGGAAATAGCTTCTGATTAATTCTTTGACTACTTTCTCATCTTCACCATTGCCCTGTATTTGATGTTTGACGTGAGAGAGCAAGTGACTTTCGAGAAGGAATACCCCATATTCTATTTGTCAAACAACTGCTCTGTAGCTGCGGGACTAGGGCTCGAACCTAGATTACTTGATTCAGAGTCAAGCGTCCTACCATTAGACGATCCCGCAATTAGATGCTACATTATAGCATAACATCTTATGAAAACCAAGATTATTTTAATATTAATAATCGTCGTCTTATTGGCCGGCGGTCTATTCTGGGCCTTTAATAATATACAAAAAAATAAAGAAGAAATTTCCGCCGAGGACCAAGAATTAAGCGAGGAAGAATTAGTTAATCTTGAAAAATTACTAGGATCGTTGGACGCCGGCCGTGAGCCAGGCACCTCACCTTTTCCCGGTGTTGAATGTTTGGAGGACCACTTATTTGCGGAAAGACACATCCACACTTGGCTGGCTATTTTAGTGGATGGTGTTCGCGAGACTATTCCTGCCGATATTGGCATTACCGACAATTGTATGGCCGAACTTCATACCCATGCCGACTCGGGACGGATTCATATAGAATCGGTTAAACCCGACATTGAATTCAATCTGGGAGACTTTTTCAGAGTTTGGGGCGAGCCTTTGGAGAGAAAGGGATACAACCTGCAAATGTCTGTTAAACCGCCCTCTAGTGAAGAGTTTCAATCAAGCTCAGAGTTAGCGGACTTTAAACTCAAAAACGAGTACCAAATAATCTTAAACTATGCTAAAAAATAGTATTTTTTGGCCGTTCTCCCTCAAATTGAATTTTTATAATTTTTAATTCTCCAGCAATTAATCCTGCCTCTAAAATTTTCATCCGGCGCCCATTGTCCATAGTCCAAACGCCCGGTTCAGGATTGAGCGCTTTTGTTTTTTTCCAGATAGTTTCCGGATTATCTTTTCCTAAATCCACAAAAGCGTCCTCAGCGGTTATTTTCTTGGTATAGGATGCTTGGGAATCGTCTTGGGGACGGGGAACAACGCTTCCCGACAAATATTTAGGCAAAGTCTCTAAAATTAAATCAGCGCTCAAATCAGCCAGTTTTTTAATCAGGGAAGTGTAATTATCTTCGTTGCTTATTGTTAGTTTTGTCTTTGCTAAAATCAGTCCGTTGTCCATTTTTTCGTCAAGCAGAAATAAAGTGGTACCGGTTTTGGCCTCTCCAGACAAAAGAACGCTTTGGACAGGGGAAGCCCCTCGATATTTAGGGAGTAAAGAAGGATGAACGCCTATTGTTTTTTTAGGCGGCATTTCAATCAGCCATTTGGGCAGAATTTTTCCATAAGCCGCCACCACAAAAAAATCGGCGCCATAACCCTCTATTTTTTGAGCAAAAGAAGCATTGAACGCCTCAGGCTGCAAAACATCGCAGATGCCCTGCGCTAGCTTTTTAACCGGAGGAGAAGTGATAATCCTCTGGCGGCCGGCCGGTCTGTCGGGATTGGTGACAACCGCCAGCGGTGGCTCGCCCGCCTTGATTAATTTTTCTAAAATAATAGCCGCAAATTCTGGGGTGCCAAAAAAAATATACTTCATACCTTCTTTTCTACTAATTTATAAATCTCTTTAGTCTTATCAATAAATAATTTGCCTTCAAGATGGTCTAGTTCATGCTGGATAATTCTGGCTAAAAATCCCCAAGCTTTAATTTTTATTTTTTTGCCGCCGGCATCGTACCCTTTTATCCATATCTTTTCCGCTCTTTTAACTTTTCCGAAATATTCGGGAACGCTTAAGCATCCCTCTTCCATTTCGTCTTCTTCTTTGGATTTTTTTGTCACTTCGGGATTAAAAATGGCATAAAATTTATTTTCCACCTGCGCCACAAAAACTTTAGCGTTAATACCCACTTGATTAGCGCTTAAACCAATACCGTCCGCCATTTTCATGGCGATTCTCATATTTTTCAAGATTTCCCTAATTTCTTTTTTAGAATGTTTGCTAAAATCAAAATCATCTGTCTGTTGCCGCAGAAAACTCTCTTCCTTCTTGTTATTTATTGTAAAAATTGAAAATTTGCTCATTAAAAACTACTTTTTAAACCAGATTTTCATAAAATAAGCGCCTCTGTTTTTTATTTTTTTATTCTCCGCCACTTTTTGGGCGGTTTCAATCAGCTTTTGATTATCATATTTTTTTGCCAAACGCATGTATAATGATTTGTGCTCATTGTCCTCAAGCAGAGACGCCAAACGCAAGCCGGTCAACTGATAAGGGGTATAAACCTTAGAAACTCTTGTCCTTTCAGTTAATGTTTTTATATAATCGGGGACTATTTTTTTAAATTCTTCCACTGTCCCTATTATAATGCACCTATCCATCCCTTTTCAAGATAATAAAAAAAGGGCATAATAATAAAATTATGTCGCCTCAACTAAAAAACTATCTTTTAGCGGCCGCCGTTATTTTTTTGGTGTTAGCTTCTGGTGTTAATGGCTATTATCTAGGCACTCAACATCCTAAAACAATTATTGTTAAAGGGGTTGATAATATAGAAAATGGCGCCATTAATAATAATGACTTTGGAATTTTTTGGCAGACTTGGGATATTATCAAAAAAAATTATCTCAGAACCGACCAGATAAAAAATCAGGATTTGGTTTATGGTTCGGCCGCTGGTCTAGTTGCCGCTCTTAATGACCCTTATTCTATTTTCCTTCCTCCCTCCGACTCTAAAAAATTTGCCGATGATATTCGGGGAGCTTTTGGCGGTATTGGCGCGGAAATCGGCACCAAGGGAGATTTTGTGGTTATTATCGCTCCGCTTAAAGATTCTCCGGCTGAAAAATCCGGTCTGAAAGCGGGGGATAAGATTCTAGAGGTTAATGCTAGTTCTACTATTAACATGGGCATAGAGGATGTTATTAAAAAAATCCGCGGTCCCAGAGGCACTAAAGTTATTTTAACAATATTAAGCAATGGTTCCGACAAACCTAAAAAAGTGGAAGTTGTCCGCGACACCATTAAAGTGCCGACTATTAAATGGGAGATGAAAGATGATAAGATAGCCCACCTTCAGCTTTTTAGTTTTAATGAGGCGGCGCCCCAGCTTTTTGTTAATGCTCTTAACGAGATTCTAGCCGCCGACGCTCGGGGTCTGGTGTTTGATTTACGCAACAACCCCGGTGGTTTCCTAGAGGTGGCTGTCAGCATGGCTGGAGTTTTTATTGAAAATGGCAAAGAGGTGGTGGCGGAGGAGTTTGCTTCCGGCAAACGCAATCCTTTTTTTTCTAAAGGCAGCGCCGTCCTTAAAGATTTTCCCATGATTATCCTTATTAATAAGGGCTCGGCTTCGGCTAGCGAAATATTAGCCGGCGCTATTCGCGACCATAATGGAATTAAATTATTAGGGGAGAAAAGCTTTGGCAAAGGCACGGTTCAGGAATTAAAGGAGCTACCCGATGGCTCCAGCGTTAAAATAACCGTTGCTCACTGGGTTTTGCCCAAAGGAGGAGTAATTGAGAGCAATGGCCTTGAGCCGGAAGTTGAGATTAAAATAACCGATGAAGACATAGAGGCCAAGCGCGACCCGCAACTGGAAAAGGCAATAGAAATTTTAAAAAGCCAGCTTGTAAAAGAATAATAACCATGAGAGTAATCTTGCTGCAAGATGTGAAAAAGTTAGGCAAAAAACTTGACGTCATTAGTGTTAAAGACGGCTTCGCCCGCAATTTTCTTTTTCCCCAAAAATTAGCAGTGATTGCTGATAGTCAATCTTTGGCGCAGAAAAAATCAGTTGAGAATAAGATTAGCGGCAATCAAAAAAAATATGAGGGCTTTGCCTTAAAATTAGCGGAAGAAGTTTTGAATTTTCCTGTTAAGGTCGGAGAAAAAGGGGAGGTTTTCGAGCCCGTCAACAAGGAGAAAATCAAGCGGTCGTTGTTATCTTTGGGATATAGTGACTTTGAAATTAATCTTAACCAATCGTTAAAAAAAGACGGCGATCACTTAGTAGATATCAGCTTTCCTTTTGCTATTAAAAGCAAGGTCAAGGTTAGACTGACACCGAAACAACCTTGAAATAACGGCGCGAACGGTCAAAGCGGTTCTTCTTTTTAGAGGTAAACCTGACTATGCCTGTTTTTAATGCGTAGAGAGTATCATCAGCCCCTCTAGCAACATTATCGCCATTGACATAACGAGTGCCTCTTTGACGCACTATAATCTGGCCGGGTAGAACCCGCTCCCCATCATTTTTTTTAATACCCAGGCGCTTTGATTCGGAGTCGCGCCCTAGTTTTGTTGAACCTAGTTGTTTTGTATGCGCCATGCCTTTAAAATATCAATTCGCCTATTATACTATATCATTATGCAAAAATTGTCAAAAATACAGATTATCGCAGCGGCAGTTTTCCTACTGCTTTTTGCCTCCGCCGCCTTCGCCTCTGGTTATCTGTATCGCGGCCAAGTTAATCGCGCCCCCATTATCATTGAAAAATGCTCGGATAGCCTATAAAATTATTGTTAATGCGTTTTTTGAGCCAGCTAAATAAAGATTATCTTCAGGGTAAAACCTGCCTTTTGCGTATTAATCTGGATATTAAAGATCCTAAACAGGATTCCATCCGATTAGAAGCCTCCTTGCCCTCTATAAAATTATTATCCGGAGCCGGCTCTAAAGTTATTATTCTCAGCCATCGTGGCCGGCCCCAAAAGGTTGAGTTAGAGCTTTCGTTAAAACCGCTCGTTGAAATTCTTTCGCAAAAAATCGGCACTAAACTGGATTGGTTGGAGAATCTGCGCTTTGATCCCCGCGAACAGAAAAATAGCGATGAGTTTGGGAAAGAGCTTGCTTCTAAAGGGGATTTTTTTGTTAATGATGATTTTGCCGTTTCCCACAGAAATAATGCTTCGGTGGTGGCTATCGCCAAACATCTTCCTTCTTTTGCCGGACTGCGGCTGGAAGAAGAAATAAAAACACTGACAGCTGTCCGGGATAATTCCCAAAAGCCGCTGGTGGTGATTCTGGGAGGGATTAAAATAGAGGACAAGATTGGAGTGATAGAAAATCTGCAAAATCAAGCGGATTATTTTCTTATGGGTAGCGCTTATGTTGATTTAGAACATCCAGCCTTGCAATCGCCCAAGATTATTATTCCGGAAGATTGGCTGTCTGGGGAAGGAAAAAAATTAGACATCGGCCCCAAAACAATAAAAAGATTTTCTCAGATAATATCCTCGTCTAAAACTATCATCTGGAATGGGCCTTTAGGCCAGTTTGAAAATTACCAATACCTTACCGGTTCCAAAAAAATTGCCGAGGCTATTATCAAATCCGGAGCTTTTTCAGTAATTGGCGGAGGAGATACCGACCAGATGCTAAATCAGTTAGGCATTAATAATAAATTTAATTTTGTTTCAACCGGAGGAGGAGCGATGCTGGAATTTTTAGCGGGCAAAAAACTTCCCGCTTTGGAGGCGCTGGAAAATAATAAATTATGAATATAAAAAAGATAGTCATTCTTTATCATGGCAACTGTTCGGATGGCTTCGGAGGCGCTTGGGCTGCTTATAAAAAATTCGGCAATAAGGCGGACTATATTGCTTTTAGCCATTTGAATGAGCCAAAAATTTTTGAAAATAAAGAGATTTATTTTATTGATTTTATTTATAAGTCCGAGTCGCTGATAAAAAAACTTCTTAAAACAAATGAAAGGGTTACCGCTATAGACCATCATATCACCGCAAAGAATTTAGTGGCATTAACTCAAAATTATTCTTACGACATAAACAGCTCCGGAGCAGTTCTGGCCTGGAAATATTTTCATCCCCAAAAACCAGTGCCAAAATTGCTGAAATACATAGAAGACTTTGATTTATGGAGATTTTATCTTCCTTACACTAAGGAGGTGATGACTTATTTAGGTTCGGCAGATTTTAGTTTTATTAAATGGAATAAGTTGGCGGATGACTTTGAAAAAGCTGGCGCTCGCAAAAAATATATTGAAAAAGGCGGCATTGCTTGGCAACATGAAAAAAAAATAATGGCCGAGATGGCCGAGGAAAACAAATATCTGGTGAAATTTAATGGCCACAAGGTTTTTGCTATCAACGCTCCTCACCACTTCGCCTCTTATTTGGGGCATAGTTTAGTAAAGGAAAAACCGCCTCTGGCAATTATTTGGAGTCAAAAAGGAGATGAAATTAAAGTCTCTCTTAGGTCTAGTGGCGAAGTTGATGTCGGTTTGCTGGCTAAAAAATATGGCGGCGGCGGGCACAAATCAGCCGCCGGTTTTGCTGTTAACGGCTGGAAAAAAATACCATGGACTCCAATAAAATAATCGTATACACCGACGGCGGAGCCAGAGGCAATCCCGGCCCAGCGGCAGTTGGCGTTGTTGTTTATATAAAATCTAAAACAAAAAAAGAGCTTTATGAATACAGCCGGTATATCGGCGAAAGCACCAACAATATAGCCGAATACCAAGCCGTTATTTTAGCTTTGGAGAATATTAAAAAAATGCTTAAAAGTAAATCCAAAAATAGCGAACTAGAAATTAATGTTGATAGCGAGCTTTTGTACAGGCAGGTTAGGGGAGAGTATCGGGTCAAAATGCCTCATCTAAAGCCACTTGTTGCAAAGGTAAAAAAACTAAGTGAAACTTTTAAAAAAGTTGATTTTAATTTGGTGCGCAGAGAACAGAATAGGGAGGCGGATCAGTTAGTTAATGAAGCATTGGATAAAAACTAACAACTAAACCATTTGGACGATCGTCCAAATGGTTTAGTTGTTGACAAAACACAAATTTTAGAGTACAATAAAAAAGGAAACTTAAATAGCAGCTGTTGTCCGCCATCGTTAAAGCTATAGCGGATGATAGAGGAAAGTCCGGACACTTGCCCAGCGCATATGCTGTGCGGTGGGAATGGTAGTAGTCGAAAGGCTACCGGTATAAGCTGATGCCAGAGACAATAGGCATCGGTGAAGCCAGAGGTGCGAGCAGTGACGCTTTGGAGCGAAAGCTCTGAAGGGGCCCGATCCCAAGCTAGTTGGCCTAATCCAGTATAGGGATAAAAAACTGGGGTGAAACGGCTAAATCCTTACCTGAGTGCAAGGCCGTATCCTGAGTTTATCGAAGGAGGTGCCGCATAGATAAATTGCTATTATCCGCCAGCTGGCGGAACAGAATCCGGCTTATTGGTTTCCCAAAAACTCCCCTCCGCCGGTTGGCGGAATAGGGGAGTTTTTGTTTTGACTTTTAAATGAAAAAGTGCTTATAATTCGTCAGTTTTTAGCACCTTGAATTTTCACAAAGGAGAGGGCAAATGAATGTTTTACAAGGAGAAAGATTTCAAGGCCTCAATCGCCTAATGGAAAACCTTCCTTATTATTTCTCCACCGGCTTAATCAGGGGAGCTCACTACACCCATCGGCTGGAATCTCATGCCGAACTTCACAAGCTTAATATTGATGAATTAAAAAACTTAGAAGCGTTAGCTTTATTTCGTGACTTGGCTTTTGCCTCCGCCGCCTTTTACCATGCTCGTAACGCTGATCCAATAGAAAATCTGCCGCGGTGCTATGCCGTTCCCTTGCATGAGTTATCCAAAAGATTCGGCGTCAGGCCGACTCTTTCTTACTTCCTTTACGCTCAAGCCAACTGTTACGCTCCCAATCCTGGCAGGCCGTTCTCTCTAGACAACGCTAGAACTATCCGCCACTTTGTCAGCGTAATGGATGAAGAGTGGTTCATTATCATTCACGCTGTCATTGAAGATATTTTTGCCA
Source organism: uncultured Candidatus Saccharibacteria bacterium (assembly GCA_964373915.1). Classification (GTDB taxonomy): domain Bacteria; phylum Patescibacteriota; class Minisyncoccia; order UBA6257; family UBA11618; genus CAYJWP01. Next base: position 85,497 of record CAYJWP010000001.1, read on the forward strand.
ACTTCGGTAAAACGGGAATTAAAAAAGTTTGTCTTTGCTTGGAACGCAACGATAAAGATTATGTCCTTTTAGGCTTCCGTAATATTAATTTTGCCCTAAATGAAATCTACAAAGTGTTCCTGCAAATGCCCTTGGGCTGTAATCCGCATGTTTACTTTAAAGAAGTGCGGCCGCAGATTATGCCTTTCAAAAATTTAATTTACAATGGCGTTGCCGAACTGGAAGAAAAACCGCAGTCATTTGTCGCTGGTGAAACCGGCGCCCAAAGCACTATTATGCCGATTCTGGATGCCTTTACCGGCACCAAGCACGCCCCGACCGACGGCTTTAATTTCGTCAGAGAGATGAGGAATTATATGCCGCGCAGAGAACTTCAACTTATTGAATCACTGGAGAGAGGACCTTCGGTAAAAGAGTTTGTTGTTGGAAGCGGGATTCAGCTGCTGGCCGAAGAATTTGATAATATTGTTCTGGGGAAACACCGGTTTCGCCAGCTTCATTATAGATACGCCCAAGATTATATATTCCAATTTAAAGAATTAACTCCCCAAGATGGCACAGGGGGCACTCCGGCTTCTAAGTGGCTGAAGCAAATGGAGGAGGAAACGTTAGATAATCTTATTGACAAAAGCCGTATGCCCACCAACCCCGCCTAGCGGGGTTTTTAATATAAAAGCCCGCCCTTTGGCCTTGTTGGATAAAGGTCGGGATCAATAGTTCTCTCAAAGCAAACTTGGCCTTTATTGTGTTCCCAGTTCTGTTGATTAGGGTCGCCACGATAGAATTCTTTTGCCGGCACTGGGACAGCTCTATTATTATCGCTCATGCCTAAACTAGCCGTCCTAAAACCAGCGCACAGTTCAAAAGAAAGAAACTTGCCGACAATAATATTATACTCATAATCAGCTCCCGTTTCTGGGTCCTTAGGCGCAATAAAGCCGCTAATACTGTCTGTTAAATCAACCAAATTAGCGGGCAATTTATTCTTGTTCATCCAATAGTTGATAATTTGCCCCTGAATATTCTGCAGATCATTAATTCTCTGCTCATCAATTCGTACCTGTCTTTGATAAAAAGGGGAGCCAACAACAACAAATCCGGCAACTATCACCGCTAAAATAACAACGGAAACCGTCCAAGCTAGAATTTTAGGCAAACTGGATGCTGGAAAACGCCTTATTTTTAAATCCCAAATATAATAACCAAAAACCGAACCAGCGGTAACAAACACCGCCAAAACCTTTAGAAGAAAACGAGCGGTTAATTCGCCGCTTAAAAAATTGTAAACCAAACCGACTAAATCGCCAATAATGATTAATGAAGCAACGAAAAGAGTAAAATAGATGAGCCACTTTCTTAGTTTTAATTCTCTTTTTTCGGGATGTAACTTAAATTCTTTGGCTAAAAGCCACGAAGTCAAAATATAAACGGGAAAAATAACTATCAGCGCCGCCGTTGATTGGCGGATTGTGTTTAAAATTCCCTGATAATAAAAACCAAGCTGGTCGGGAAAAAGAACGTTTATATACTGAAAAAGCAGGGCCACAAAACTGCCGGCGCTGGCATAAAGCGCCGCTATCATTAACAAATGGACAAAAATCTCCTTGGGAGACGTCTTTAAATTCATCACAGCATTATATCATACATTGATTTAGTTTATCTCCCTTTCTTAAAACAATGCTCCATCCCATTGGGATGAATAAAGATAAACCCGGAATGTGGGTCATCGGGACTGCTTTCATGGGCGCACTCCTCGCCGCCATTTTTTAATTGCCATACAGACTTAGCTCCGGGAGAAGCCAGAGCGGCGGAATAAATTAGGACCATTCCCAACAAAACCATCGCCCACAAACTTGATATTTTAATCATTTATTTAAGATAACAAAGCCAATAAAATAATTCCAGACCTCTTCAAAGGCGATCGGGAATTTATTTTTCTTTAATTAACCATAAAGAAATTAGGCCAGTGATTGGCAACTGCAGTAGAGGGCTTAACCCCAAGCCGAAAACCACCGGCATTAAATCGCTATAAGACCACTGCCTCATAATATAGACCCCCTTTATTTCAATAAAAATAGCAAAAGCTAACGCCAACAAAATAAAACCGGCCGCTTTTAACAAATTCAAGCCCGCAAACCATTTTAAATCTCTCCAGATAGCCGCGCTAATTAAAAACACCGCTGCCAACATCAAGGCATCTATAACAGAGACATAAGTAATCAAAGCGAGATAATCTTTAATTGTAAAATCAAAAAAACTCTGTCCCGCATGGCCCTGATACAAATAAACGGCATGCCAACTCTCCCAGAAGAAGTTCAATAAAAAAACCGAAGTGGCAAAAACCACAAATTTATATCCCATGTTTTTATTTTTCCATCTTCAAGTGAATCAGCGTCCCTATGCCAAAAGCAACCGAAACCAGCAGCAAGGCAATAGTATCGTTGTAGAGATGTTCTAAAGAGAATGGATTAACGCCTGCTTTCCAAGCAGCAAACCAAAAGAACAAAAGAGCCAATAACCCGATAATTCCTGCGACTGCAGAAATACCATGTAAAATTGGTGACCATTTCATGTTTTTTTATTAATCAATTATTTAACGACCTTTGAAAATAACTTTCTTTATTATATCCTATCATGCTTGGTGATTAAACGTGTTGCCAGAGAAGGAATCGAACCTTCATACTGGGCTTCAAAGGCCCATGTCCTACCATTAGACGACCTGGCAATAACGGCACATTATAACATATTATTTCAAATTTTCTATAATTGCCACCTCTAACGGCACGTGGGGAAAGGGAGAGTAGCGCATCTCGCCATAAGCTCTTATCAGAGATTTTATCAAAGCAATGTTTTTGTCGGCAGGGATAAGCTGGGAGTATCTTTTGAGAGACTCCAGCTCCTCTTTAGTCAGCTCTCTAGCAAAAACAGCCTCCAAATCCGAATCCATTTTTAAAGACAGCGCCCGCCGCAAATAGTGGATTAATTCTTTATTAAGATCGGTAACGTTAGCGCCGCTCTCGGTCAAAGCCGATAAAAATTTCAAAGCGCTCTTAAGGTCGGAAGCGGCTATATAACCAACTAGCTCGGCCACTCTTCTCGATCCCACCCGGCCAATAATGCTCTCCACGCTCTTTAAGTCTGGGTTGTCTGTCAGAGAAGTTACCTGGTCCAGAATAGATTCGGCGTCCCGCAAACTGCCCTCGCCCGCGGCGGCTACCAATTCCAAAGCGTCATCCGTAATTTTAATCTTTTCCTCTTTAACAACTTTTTTTAGTTTATCCAAAATATCACTGAGAGCTATTTTTTTTAAATGAAAGCGCTGGGCGCGGGAGACAATCGTCGGAGGCACTTTTTCATATTCAGTGGTCGCTAAAATCATAATAACGTGCTCCGGAGGCTCCTCCATCACTTTAAGCAAAGCATTGAAAGCTTCTTTGGTTAACATATGAGTTTCGTCAATAATAAAAACTTTGCGACGGCAGGAAGAGGGAGAGACGCGAATGCTGTCTTTCAGGCTGCGAATCTCGTCTATGCCACGATTGGAAGCGGCGTCTATTTCCACCACATCCAGAGCCTTGCCGCTGTCTATTGCTTGGCAGACAGAACACTTATTGCACGGCTCGCCCCGCCAGCGCAGATAATCTTCCGACAAACAATTGGCCGCTTTAGCAATGAGACGGGCAGTAGTGGTCTTGCCGGTGCCTCTAGGGCCATAAAAAAGATAGGCGTGGGAGAACCTATTCTTCTTGGTGGTGTTTTTAAAAACCTCAACTAAATAGCTTTGGCCAACTACCTCGCCAAAAGAGCGCGGCCTATATTTGCGATAAAGTGCTAATCCCATATTAGTTGTTATAATACTAAAGTATTTAGAAAACAGAAAATTAATTATGCCTTACGATAAAATATTAGATTTAGTAGAATCTAAACAGCTGGACATTACCGCTGTCAGCTTATCAGAGATTACCAGCGATTTTTTGGACTATGTGCGTAATTTGAGGGAGCCGGCCAGCCGGCGCAGCGATCCTCATGTTTTAGCTGATTTTGTGGCTGTGGCCGCCAAACTACTACTCATCAAATCCAAGGCTCTCTTGCCCTCTATCCAACTTTCCCAGGAAGAAGAGTCTGATATTAAAGAATTAGAGGAGCGTTTGAAAATTTACCAGCGGTTTCGATTAGCCAGCCATCACCTTAAAAATATTCTTGAGACAGAAAACCGCTCTTTTGCCCGACCGTATCTTATTGGTAGCGGCGTTCTTTTTCGCCCGCCAAAAAAGATTGCCGCCATCCAACTATGGCAGAGCGTAACTTTAGCGGCAGAAAAAATAGGCAGAGACATCGGTAACTGGCAAAAAAATCAGGAGTTGGTGAAAATTAAAATAATTTCCATAGAAACCAAGATTAAAGAGTTGATGGTCAAATTCACCCAATCGTTAAAAAGCCGAAAGTTCAGCCAACTGATTAAAGACCGCACCAAAAGTGAGATGGTTGTTGTTTTTTTGGCCGTCCTCCACCTATTAAAAGAAAATAAAGTGACCATCAGCCAACAGAGGCCTTTCCAAGAAATTTATGTTGAAAGAGTTTAATAAGGAAAATCTATCAGCCCAAATAGAAAGCCTGCTTTTTATTCATGGCGAGCCTTTGAAAATCAGCCAGCTGGCTGAAATTCTTGAAACCGACGAGGCGGCTATTATAAAAGCCGCTTATGCAATAGTTGAAGAATTAAAAAAGGCAGAAAGGGGGTTAATTCTAATTAATGCCGGTGGCTCTCTGCAGTTAGCAACCAAACCGGAGCTTGCCCCACTAGTCAAAAAATTCGCTCAAAAAGAATTGGGATCGGAGCTGACACCGGCCGCTTTAGAAACAATATCCATTGTGGCTTATACTGGTCCCATTTCCAAAGAAAAAATAGAATTCGTCAGAGGGGTTAACTCTTCTTACACTATAAGAAATCTTCTGGTACGCGGCCTAATAACTCAAAATAAAAATCTTTTTGAGGTAAGCGCGGATCTCTTACGCAACTTGGGTCTAACCGATATCAGTCAACTGCCAGATTATGAAAAGTATAAAAATTTGGCCCAACGGGAATGAACTCCAGATTTTTTTTATTTTCTTTAGCCTTGGTGGCTATAATTCTTATCAGCAACAATCCCCGAGATGGCAGCAGGGAGATTCTTACTAACAAGCAGATACAAGCCACTAGTGTCAGAGCCGAGTACCAGACGCCAGAACCCCGACAATTGATTGCCAGCATTCCGGATCCACCCATAGATCTTCACCTTCAATCTGCCTCAGTTAAAAATCTCGGTACTAATTTTTATTTCCTGGAAATTAATACCGACCAGCAATGGCCCATAGCTTCTCTGACTAAATTATTAACAGCGGTGGTAGCTCTAGAAAATAAAGAGGCTGACATCCAGGTAATCGATGGGCTGGTGAAGATGATGATGATTATTTCTAGCAACAAAGCGGCGGAGCGGCTAGCGAGTCTAAAAAATCGGGAGGAGTTCATCCAAAAAATGCAGGCAAAAGCAGTTGATTTGGCTATGAACCACACTGGTATTTTTGACCCAACCGGTCTATCATTTCTTAATCAATCCACCGTCCGAGACCTGGAAAAATTGATTGGCTATATCATTAAAAACCATCCCAAAATTCTGCAATTCAGCCGAGAAAAAGAAATAGACGTCAATGGACAAAAAATAGCAAATATCAATCGTTTTGCGGGCCAAAGTAATTTTATGGGGGGCAAAACCGGCTACACCGATGAAGCCAGCGGCAACCTTATTTCTATTTTCCAATACCAGGGACAACCGATGCTGATAATCGTTTTGGGAACAACTGACAAATTGGAGCGCTTTGCGCAGACGGAAAAACTCTTCCAATGGATTTCCAAATTTTACAATTAGTAAAAACTTTAGGCATCACGGTGGTCTCTTTCGCTATCGCTCTAGGCCTAACACCAACGCTAACCCTTCTCCTGCGCCGCTATCAGATGCACAAACAGATCAGAACCAGCGATAGCGCGCCGATCTTTTCCCAACTGCACAAAAAAAAGGCGGGGACGCCAACCGCCGGCGGTATTATCATCTGGGTAACAGTATTGGGACTGGCTTTTATTTTTTGGCTGATGAATATTATGTTTGACCAAGTTTGGAGCTATCTCAATTTTGTTGACCGCGCCCAAACTTATTTACCGTTAGCGGCTATGTTTATCGCCGCTGGCCTCGGCTTATCGGATGATATTTTAGGAATAATGCGTATTGGCCCTAGGGGCGGGGGACTGCAAGTCAGCCAAAAAATCATCTTGTATTTCTTTGTCGCTCTCATGGGCGCTCTCTGGTTTTATTATCGTCTAGACTGGGATGTTATTCATGTGCCTTTTTTTGGTAATTTTGTTATTGGCTGGTGGTACATACCATTTTTTATTTTTGTTCTTACTGCCAGCGCTTTTTCGGTCAACGAAACTGATGGCTTGGATGGCTTAGCCGGCGGCGTACTCTTATTTGCTTTTACCGCCCTGACGGTCGTCGCTTTTATTCTTGGCCGTTTTCATTTAGCCGCTTTTGGAGGCGCTGTTGTCGGAGGCCTGCTGGCTTTTTTATGGTTCAATATCTATCCGGCAAGATTTTTTATGGGGGACACTGGCTCTATGGCTCTCGGCATTACCTTAGGCACGATAGCCATGCTCACTAACACCGCCCTGCTGTTGCCGTTTTTTGCTATTATTCCGGTGATAGAATCGCTCTCGGTTATAGTCCAAATGTCCAGTAAAAAACTTCGGGGAAAGAAAATCTTTCTCTCCACCCCCATTCATCATCACTTTGAAGCCATCGGCTGGGAGGAGAGCCAAATCACTATGCGCTTTTGGATTATCTCTTCTATTTTCACCACGCTGGGGCTGGTAATATTTTTCTTAGATCGCTTTTTGAGCTAGAATTCACTTGTGCTTCTTATTAAAAACGTCAAGATAATTGACGGCACCGGCAAACCCGCTTATCCGGCAGATGTTTTGGTCAGCGGTGATAAAATATCCGCCATTGGCAATTTTCCCAGCAAGAAATCCGACGAAACTATTGAAGGCCTCGGCGGCTATTTAACCCCGGGCTTTATTGATATCAACACGGACTCCGACCACCAACTGACGCTTTTCACCAATCCCGGTCAGGAAAATTTTCTCTTGCAAGGAGTGACCACCATCATCGGCGGCCACTGCGGCTCTTCGCTGGCGCCGCTTCTTTATGGCTCACTGGAATCAATCCGCAAGTGGACCGACACTGACCAAGTCAATGTTGATTGGTTAAGCTTTGAAGAGTTCTTAAACGCCCTTAGAAAAAAACGGCTGGGCGTTAATTTTGGCAGTTTGGTGGGCCACTCCACCATTCGGCGAGCCTTGATAGGCGAAGATAAGCGCGATCTCACAGAAAAAGAAATGAAAATTTTTATGGTTTTAGTGCGCGACTCACTAGAACAGGGGGCGTTGGGTTTTTCTACCGGCCTTGGTTATGCCCATTCCCGCCAAACGCCATATAGAGAAATCAAAAGCCTTGTCGGCCTTTTAGCTAATTATAACGGTGTTTATACCACCCATCTGCGAGATGAAAAAACAGATGTTTTCAACTCTGTTAATGAAACATTAAAAATATATAAAGAAACCGGCGTGAAGACGGTTATCTCCCACTTCCGGCCTCTGATTGGCTTTGAGAAAAATTTTGAATCTGCTATGGAATTGATAGAAAAAAGCGCTGATCGCATGGACTTTCATTTTGACGTTTACCCTTTTAACACCAGCATTGTTCCCATTTATACCCTTCTGCCTCTTTGGGCCCAGAAAGGCGGCTTAGCGGAAATGTTGGCCGTTATTATTGACCCTAATCTTCAAAAAAATATCATTAAAGAATTACCCAGATTTAAAAACGGCGACCTGACAATTGCCTATTCTCCGGCCAATAAAATACTTGCCAACAAAATCATTGCCGATAAAAAAGAATTGCTGGAAATTATGATAGCGACCGGCTTGCGGGCCTTGGTCTTTTATAAAAATATAGATTACAAGCGATTAGAGGAGGCTATTTTTTCTGAAAAATCTCTTATTGCCTCCAACAGCGGCGGACTGGGGGAAAGGGCAACCAGCACTTTTACTAAATTTCTGGAACTGGCGTCTATCCGCAAAGATTATCCTTTAGAGGAAGCTATTAAAAAAATCACCTCATCGCCGGCGGCTAAGTTTAATATTAAAAACAGAGGATTTGTTAAAGAGGGCGGCCAAGCCGATTTAGCGGTTATTCTTAATAATAAAATTCAGCACGTGATAGTTAACGGCATCATAGCCGTCCGCAATGGTAAGTACCAACAATCTCTAGCCGGAAAAGTTATATGATTTTTAGCAAGAAATTAAGGCGGATTAGAAGGCGGGGGAAAAATGATTATCTGATTATTTTCTGTTTAATTTTTCTAGTGGTGGTTGGCATAGTTATTTTATCCAGCGCCTCATCCAATATTGGCAAAACAAAATTTGACGATAGTTATTATTATCTTAAGCACCAGTTAATGTTTGGCTTTAGTATAGGCCTGTTAGGATTTTTTATAGGCTCTTTTTTCTATTATCGTTATTTAGAAAAAATAGCCGTCCCCATGCTGCTCTTCAGTATTTTTTTATTAGCTCTAGTTTTTACCCCTTTAGGGATACAAGCTGGCGGAGCCGAACGCTGGTTGGAGTTGGGGCCTATTTCTTTTCAGCCGTCAGAGATTCTTAAAATTTCCCTTGTCGTTTATCTAGCCGCCTGGTTAAGCAAAAGAAGGGATAGGGTTTCTAGTTTTACCAGAGGCCTTTTACCGCTGTTGGTGGTTGTCGGAACAATAAGTTTTCTTCTCCTTAAACAGCCCAGCACTACTTCAGCGGCCATTTTTATAGCCATTTCCATGATTGTTTATTTTGTCAGCGGCGCCAGACCTCTTTATATTGTCACTATAGTTTTAATGGGCCTGTTAGTCTTAGGCGCGACTATTTATCTCACACCCTACCGTTGGGAAAGAATTCAAGCATTCTTAAATCCGGAGGCTAATCTGCAGACCAGTGGTTATCACATCAACCAAGCGTTAATCGCTATCGGCAGCGGCGGGTGGTGGGGTGTTGGTTACGGCCAGTCCAATGCCAAAATTCTTTATCTGCCGGAGCCGATAGGGGATTCTATATTTGTCATTATTGCTGAAGAACTAGGTTTTGTTGGAGTTTTGGCTGTAATAGGAATATTTGCCTTATTAGTAATGAGAATTTTTTTGATTGCCGGCAAGGCCAGAGATAAATTTGGCCAACTGCTCTTAATTGGTTTTGGCTCATTGATAGCCATTCAGGTTTTTATTAATATCGCCTCCATTTCCGGCGTTATTCCTCTTACCGGCGCCCCCTTGCCCTTCATCAGCTATGGCGGCACCGCGCTAGCGGTTTTTATGACTATCGCTGGCATTATTAACAATGTCTCTAAGTACAGTTAATATAAAACCCATGAAGCGCATCTTGCTTACCGGAGGAGGTAGTGGAGGACATGTATTTCCTCTGATAGCCGTGGCTAAAGAAATTAAAAAAATAGCTGTGGATAAAAATATGGAGGTAGAATTAAGATATTACGGCCCTGCCGATATTTATTCCGGCTACATAACCCAAGAGGAGATAAAGGCCTATTCTGTGGCGGCATCTAAACTGCGCCGTTATTTTTCTTGGAGAAATTTTATTGATGGGTCCTTGTTTTTAATCAGTCTTTTGCAAGCGTTATTTAAAGTTTACTGGTTTATGCCCGATATTGCTTTTTCTAAAGGGGGACCGGGAGCTTTGGCCGTTCTTTTTGCCTGTCGTTTTTATCGTATTCCCTACATTATCCATGAATCGGATTCTATTCCCGGCTTGACCAACACGCTTTCCGCTAAAAAGGCTTTGGTGGTGGAATTGGCTTTCCAATCGGCAAAAAAATACTTCCCCAATAAAGAAATAAAAATGGTTGGTAATCCCATTCGCCACGAACTTTTAAATTATGTCAGTTTGGATTCTGCCGGCGCCAAAGGCAGATTAGGATTAGAAATCGATCGGCCCCTGATTCTTGTAATGGGGGGATCGCTAGGGTCGGTTAGAATCAACCGGTTCATTTTTGAAAATCTTGAGCAGTTTTTAAAAAAATATCAAATCATCCACCAAACAGGCACCGCCAATTATGAAAACTATGCTCAGCAAGAGCAAAGATATTACAAACCATTCGCTTTTTTGGAGAAAAATTATGGAGAGATTCTAGCGGCCAGCGATTTAGTTGTCAGCCGCGCCGGCGCTGGAACTATTTTTGAGTTGGCGGTTTTCGGCAAACCAGCAATTCTGATTCCCTTACCCGAATCAGCTAATAATCATCAAAAAACCAACGCTTACGAGTATGCCCAAACTGGCGCCGCCGAGGTCATTGAAGAACCCAACCTGCTTGCTAATGTAGTTCTAGGAACCATTGATAAAATCCTTAGTAATCCCAACGAACAACAAAAAATGCGCCTCGCCGCCCTCAATTTTGCCAAACCAGAGGCGGCCAAGATGATAGCGGGGGATATACTTGACATGTAAGTGACAAAACCCCTTATTTTATGTATAATAAATAGGTATGATGACCCCCACTAAAGAAGTGCGGGTGAGGATTGCTCCTTCGCCAACGGGTTTTTTCCACATTGGTACTGCCCGGACGGCTCTTTTTAACTGGCTGTTTGCTAGAAAAAACGGCGGCAAGTTTATTTTGCGCATAGAAGACACCGACCTTGAACGCTCAGATCCTAAATACGAGAAGGATATTATCAGCAGTCTCAAGTGGCTGGGATTGGATTGGGATGAAGGGCCGATCCGCCAAAGCGACCGCGCTGGCATTTATGAAAAACATATTAATAAACTCCTTCAAAGGAGCTTGGTTTATTACTGTTTTTGCAGTAAGGAGGATTTAGAGATAGAACGAGAAGCCCAACTTTCGCAAGGGATACCCCCCCAGTACAGCGGCCGCTGCCGCAATCTGTCCGCAGAAGAAGTTAAAGAAAGATTAGATAAAAATACGCCTTCGGTTCTTCGCCTAAAAGTGCCGCAGGTAGAGATTACTTTTAAAGACATCATCAGAGATGATGTTACTTTCAACAGCAAACTAATAGGAGATGTTGTGGTTGCTAAAGATAAACGGACGCCCCTTTACAATCTGGCAGTGGTTATTGATGACGAAGAAATGGGCATAACCCACGTTATCCGGGGAGAAGATCATCTGGCCAACACCCCAAAACAAATAATTATTCAAGAAGCGTTGGAGTTTAACCGGCCCAAATATGCTCATTTGCCTCTAATTCTTGATCCCAACCGTAGTAAGATGTCAAAAAGATTTCAGGCCACAGCTATTGGCGATTATAAGCAAGATTATCTGCCCGAAGCTTTTTTAAATTTCTTACTCTTGTTAGGATGGCACCCGGAAGACGAGAAAGAGATTTTTACTAAAGAGGAAATGATAGAGACTTTTAATTTGGAACGGGTGCAAAAAGGAGGCGCTATTTTTGATATGGAAAAACTTAGGTGGCTGAATAGCCAATATATAAAAAAAGCCGACTCCGGCTATCTTGCTGATTTATTAAACTTAGAGCCTACACCGCAAAATATTAAAATAATAAAATTAGCCCAGCAAAGGATGGCTATCCTAAACGAGTTTAAAGATATCTCTGATTTTTTCTTTGATTTGCCGGAATATTCCCCAGAATTATTAGTGTGGAAAGAAAGCTCTAAAGAGAAGGCCCTTGAGCATCTAAAAACCATTTACAACCTCGGCGAGGATTTTAATGAGGAAAAAATCAAGGCTCTAGGAGAACAGGAGGGCAGGGGAGCGGTGTTGTGGCCCCTGCGCGCCGCCCTTTCTGGCAAAGAAGCCTCTCCAGGGCCATTTGAAATTATGGAGATTTTGGGCAAGGAAGAGTCTTTAAATAGAATTGCCTTGGCGATAAAGAGATTAAGTTAAGTTATGAGAGTTGGTTTGGTTTTATAAAAAGCTTATTATAAAAACATGGTCAAGTTTTCATTTGCCTTTGTTTTTATCTCTATTTTTATCTTATTTTCCCCGCCCATTACTGTTGCTCAGGAAGTATTTGGCGGCACTTCCCAAGAAATAGACTTGAAAAGAGCTATTGAGGAGAAAAGTAAAGAATTATTAGAAGTCCATCAAAAAATCCAAGAAACGCAAGACAATCTAATCGCTGCTGAAAATAAATCCAAAAGCTTATCTCAAGAATTAAAAAAATTTAATTACACTATCGGCCAGCTTAACTTAAGTATTAAATCCAATCTCATTAATATAGACAAACTAGAGTTTGAGATAGATTCACTTAATCTGGACATCAATAGAGTAGAGGAGGAGATAAAATTAAAAGAAAAAGCGGTAAATAAAATTTTGCGGGAAATGCAGATTAAAGACGGCGAGGGCCTAGTGGTTTTGTTTTTAAAAAGCCAAAGTTTATCTGAAGGATTGGCAGAGATTGATAATCTAAATCAGATAAAAAACTCCCTGTCTAAGGAGGTTGCTGATTTAAGCCAACTAAAAGAAAACCTTGACGGCAATAAAAACCAATCTTTACAGAAAAAGAAAAAAGTTGAGGCGGAACATCAGAATGCCCAAGCTAGAAAGAGGATAACCGAAGAGCAAAAAATAGAGAGAAATGAATTATTAGCTTTGACTAAAAATCAGCAAAAAATTTACGAGGAATTAATTGACGAACTGTCAAGGAAGCAAACCGAGATAGCGATAGAGATAGAAAAAATCGAGGCCGAATTACGGCGCAAGATTGACCCCAGCCTCCTGCCTCCGGAAAGGCCGGGAGTTTTAGAATGGCCGGTAGAAAGCGGTTTTAAAAAAATAACCCAAAATTACGGCGCCACCACTTTTGCCCGTTATGGTTATAAAGGTAAATGGCATAACGGCATTGATATCGGTAGTCCATTTGGCACGCCTGTTCTAGCGGCAGGGGAGGGCACCGTAGTCAACATCGGCGACCAGGACCGTTTTTGCCCCAAAGGGGCCTATGGCAAATATATAGTCATTCTGCATGGCAATAATTTAGTTACTCTATATGGGCATATTTTTGAGCAATCTGTCAACCCTGGCGATAGAGTCAGCAGGGGACAGGTCATTGGCTATATGGGCAGCACCGGCTATTCCACCGGACCGCATCTTCATTTTACCGTTTATGATAGCAACACCTTCGCTATGAGAAAAAGCGCGACCTGCGGCCCCATGCCATCAGGCGGTGATATTAATCCCATGATATACTTATAACTATCAAATGAATGATTTCATCACAGAGTCATTGACAGCCCTCACTAGGATGGCTGAACTGGGAAAGGTGGCTTTTAAGCCGATTATAGAGCTTTTTATTATAATCTTGAGGTTTATCATCAGGTTTCTGGAGTACTTGGTTTCATTAATCTAACTGCAAGCCAACAGCACGTCTAAGCCGACAGCACGCCTGAGTAAGTGTCGTAAAAGGTATATTGGACGACACTCTTTGATTTTACATTTTTCTCTTTACACTTTAAGTTTATTTAATGTACTTCTCCTCTGCCGAACAGTTCAAGGAATTATGCGGCTACGACATTGATGGCGTTTGGTATCCCCGTGTCACCAAGATCGTTGAAATTAAAGCCAAGCCCGCTCTTTATAAATATTATGCTGAATTAGGCAGTTTTCAGGCCGGAGAAGATATTAAGACTAAATCAGCCAACGAAGGCACAATGATTCATGAAGCTATGGAAAAGATAATGCTTGGAGAAAATCCCGAAATAGACCCCTCAATCAAGCCATCAATTGATGCGGCGGTAAAGTTCTTGGAACACAACTCTATCCAAATTCTTCCCGAGTTCGTGGAAAAAAGGGTTGTTAACCACAACCATCGTTATGCTGGCACTGTGGATTCACTAGCTTTGATTGACGGTAAATTTGGCGTTCTTGACATAAAAACTTCCCAATCAATCTATCGCGACTACTCTCTCCAAACTTCGGCCTATATGGACGCTTTAAAAGACCAATTTCAAAATCTGCAAACCCGCTGGATATTCCGCATTGACCAATTTAAAAAATGCCCGCGATGCGGCTCCACTCTGCGCTCCAAGGGAGGCCGAGATAAAATCCGCAAACCCTATCCCCTGCCGACAAAATGGAAAAGCTGCGACGATGACCAACATCAATGGGCAGAACTAACCGGCGATATAGAGATTAAAGAGTTTCCTTATTGGCAGGAAGACTTCCGGGCCTTTATTGGAGCAAAAAGTTTGTGGGAGTGGGAAAATAGCTACTGGTTGAAAAAAATTGGCTACTTTTAATTATCCACAGCCATATAGCTTTACTTTATTTTTGTTATATAATTAAAGCATGGACGCAACAAAGAATTTTATAAATACGCTTCTAGTGGTCGTTGTTCTTTTGTTAGTGGTGGTTCTGGTCCAGCAAGGACTTTTAGTGACGCCGGAAAGAAGAATAGAGGCCGCGGTTTCTTTTGTCGGAGATTTTGATATGTCCTGCTACAATAAACTTGGAAAAACCAACTTCGGCTATACGGCCTTTATTACGCCCGAAGATTATGATGGCGACGGCCAGACAGACAGGTTTAATTTTGACGCCACCGGCAGCGGTGATCCTAATTTTTACTTACATACAGGCAATTTCAATCCTAGAAAAGTTTTCTTTGAAACTAATAACCCATCAATGTATGAGACCCTCACCTCCGTCCTTTTTCATCAATTAGATAATTTGGACAGCAAGATAAACTCCCAGATAGAATTGCTTTTAGCCACCGACGAAGGCGGTCCGTCCGTCCAGGTAATTGAGGATCAGCTCTCCTTACTTCTTGATGAAGAAGCAACGCTCTCAAAACAATTAAATCTTCTCCCTTATTTAGCGGGGCTTGAGGATGTCTCTCTAAATTGCCTTGACCTTGGTTTAGAAGAAGAATTTATTTTGTAAAAATAGAGTTGAGTTTTTCCTTTGTTTGTTTTAATATCTCTTAATGGATAAAAAAACAAACATACTAATCACCTTTATAATAATTCTTTTAATAACAACCATCGCTCTTTGGAGGCAGAATTATGTTTTGAAAAAAACGGCGGAAAACGAAAAATCTAATTCTTTCGTTGAATCCTTAGAGTCATTAAAATCTTTAACCTCTACTCCTTCCAAAACAAAAGAATTGGAAGTGCTTCAAGAGCAACTTAAAAACCTTTTAGAGTTACAGAAATCTTTTGGTCAGTAAATCCCGCTACGCGGGACAGGTTAACCGTGTCGAAAGACCATCACGTCTCCGTCTTTAACAAGATAGTCTTTTCCTTCCAAACGTATCAATCCCCTACTTTTAGCGTTTAGCCATGATCCGGAAGCAATTAGATTTTCATCACTAACTACCTCCGCTTTAATAAATTTTTTCTCAAAATCAGTATGAATAACCCCCGCCGCTTGAGGAGCCTTACTGCCACGCATAATCGTCCAAGCTCTAGTTTCTTCCGGACCAGTGGTAAAAAAACTTATCAAATCCAAAATCTGATAGGCCTTTTGAATTAAAACCTCTAAAGCTTGCCGGCTTTTTTCTCCGCTGCTTAAATCAGCAATAACAAAACTTCCCTCCGGCAATTGCTTAGTAATATTAATATCTGTGCCATTCAAAATAAATAATTGTTTTTTAGCGGTTAAAAGGCCAAGATTTTTAATCGCCGACTCATTACAAAAATCCGCCAACAACCCCCCTTGATCAAGTTTTTTCTTTACCCGTTCCATCAAAGCTCTCTCTTGTAGAGCAGTTTTATCGCCAGATTTCACCTCTTTTTCCAAGCTGGCTAATCTTTTTTCCACTGTTACTAAATCCTTTAAAATAAGTTCGGTGTTTATGATTTCCAAATCCCTTAGGGGGTCAACTAATCCCTCAACGTGAACAATATTACTATCATTAAAACACCTCAAAACTATTAAAATGGCGTCTACTTCTCTAATATAAGACAAAAATTGATTACCTAATCCCTCTCCCTTGTTGGCGCCTCTTACTAAACCGGCAATATCATAAAATTCAACAACTGCTGGGATTATTTTCTCCGATTTACTTAAATTAGCTAATTGGGCTAATCTTTCATCAGGCACTTCCACCACTCCCACGTTGGGGTCAATAGTGCAAAAAGGATAATTGGCTATATTAACTTCTTTTTTGGTTAAAAATTTGAATAATGTGGACTTACCGACATTGGGAAGACCGACGATGCCGATTGATAGTTTCATAAATCACTTATAATAAACTCTATTTTCTACCCTTAAGTCAATGTAATCAATATTTTTTAGAGATAGCTCGCCTTTATCTTGCAGCTGTTTTAAAGCAATTAAATTTATCTCTGGATTAAACCTTAAACTGGTAAAAATTTGAAAACCTGCCACGGCTGTCAATATCAATTCCTGCCTATCTCTATCAACCACCATCTGATAAATCATTAAATCTTTTATTAATGGGGTGTTAATTATTTTTTTAAAATTAAACCACAATTTTTCAGGCAATACCTCACCCCCCAAACCGATTGCCCCATCCCCGCCCGTTAAACTCTCTTCTACTTTAATTACCAAACTTCCCTCGGGCTTTGGAGCGATGTCTATAATACTACCCTCTTCGTCAAACCAATAGCACTTTTCATTGCCTGCCAACGAAACACACCAAACGCCCATGGATTTGGATTTTGAAATATTATTTTTTACTATTTTTGCCGGTTGATTTTGCCAATTAAAAAAAATATAGCCCGATGCTGCTAACGTCAAAAAAAATAATATCAAAAAAAGCAGAATTTTTACTCTCTTTTTTATTTTTTCCTGTCTTGTCTTCTTTTCTGGCCGGTAAATTTTCATCCGGATTTATTTAATTAATCTTTTAATAAGAGGATTGATTCTGGTGATAATTTCATAATGGACCGTGCCTGTTTTTGCCGCTAGCTCATTAGCAGAAATATAATCGTTCCCCTCCCCGCCAATAATAGTCACGGGATCGCCATAATCACAGTTTATGCCTGTAGCATCAACGGCAATGATATCCATGGAAACCCTGCCTAAAACTCTCGCCCTTTTACCTTTTATCAAAACCTCTCCGCCACCGCCCGGCGGACCAGACAGCCCCCTAGCAAAGCCATGCCAATAACCTATTGGAATAATAGCCAACTTCCCATTTTTGCGAGCTCTTTCGGTTAAATCATAACCAATAAAATCTCCCTTTTTAAAATTTTTAATCTCGCTAATCGCCGCTCGCCATGATAGAACGGGTTTTATTTTAAAATCACAACATTGCATTTCCAATTCTCTGGAGGGCCAAAGCCCATAAAGGCCGATGCCTAATCTTACTGCATCTAAGTGATATTTTTTCCCCATTAAAGTTCCTCCAGTAGCCGCCGCATGGACTTTTATTTTTTTTAGCCCTGTTTTTTTTAAAATAGCCACGCCCTTTTTAAAATTATCAAATTGCAAATCTGTAAAAGTCGGATAATTTAAATCTTTAGCTGAAGCAAAATGAGTATATGCCCCTTTTAAATAATTTAGAAATTCGAAATTCGAAATTCGAAATTCCCCAATGGCCTTTTTAAGATCATTAGGGAGAAATCCCTGCCTGCGCATACCGGTATCTATCTTCAGATGAAACCCCACAGGCTTGCCAAAATTTACCAGTTGTTTCAAGGCATCGAAATTAGAAATGGTGATAGTGATATTGTTTTCTAAAGCCAACGGCAACAAGTCTGGCAATGTCGGCCCTAAAACTAAAATATCTTTTTTAATGCCCGCCTTTCTTAATGTTAATCCTTCTAGAACGCTATCCACGCAAAAACCATCAACCCCACATTTATCAGCTAAAACAGAAAAGTCTAACAAACCATGGCCATAAGCATTAGATTTAACTACGGACCATAATTCCGTTTTTTTACCTAATATAGAACGAAAGACCCCAATATTACACCTTAAATTAAACTTATTTATCTCCACCCAAGTTTTATATTTTTTAATCTCAGCCATAATAAAATCTTAAATAAGTATAACAAAGAAAGCGGCCTAGACGTCAGGGGCCGCTTTTCAATTAAGCGCAACAATTAATGTTCTTTGTAAAACGGCGACGAAACACATTGCCCACGCAACCAGCACAAGCGCCTTTATGCCACATATCACCCAAAAAGCTCGCCTTACCCAACTAAATCTATCAAATGCTATAAAGAAGATGTAACCTGCAAAGAAAAGAAGAACCGGCACAACAACAAAAACGACAGGCTTAACGCCAAAAGAACTCATAGCCCATCTAAGTATGAGGTTAGCCTCAAAGGCAAAGCTCAATTCACTGTAATTATAAAAAAAATAATAAGTAACTAAAATATCAATCACGGACGCAATACCGAAAAACCAGAACAGAAGCGCCTTTCTTCTCATCGCCGCAACCTCCTTCTATTATCAAATGGCTAACAAGACTCCGGTTTCATTGTAGCAAGTTTAAATAGTTCTGGCAATAGGGGCAAGTTTTGGCTTTACTATCTCTTACTTATTGGTTATATTGCAAACAGTAGGAATAATTCAGCCCTTTAACAAGGAGTTACTGTGAAAAAGTTACTGAAAACTCTGGTATTTTTTCTAATAGCCAGTTTGCTTTTTGTAATTTTAAGCCACGATTTTATTGTTGCCGCTTTTACGGCTATTACTGAGTTGAATCCGGAAATATTTAAAAATTTCTGGATAGCAATCAGCGACTTTAAGCCGGTGCAAAATAGAATCAATTATTCTGTCATAAATATCGGTCTCTTTCAAACGCTACTACTGTTCTGGACAGCGGCTATCGTAGAAGAGTGGGGTTACCGCGGTTCTGTATTCTTTCTGTCGTTGTTTGGGACCAGTAATCGATCACGCGGCTATTGGGCCTTCGTTTGGATTACTTTGCTGGCACCTACCTATGTTTGGGCTACAGATCACAATTACCCCCTGCTTTATCAGGCCATTATTTTTCTAGGAGGATTAATTAACGGTTTAGGAATAGTTTACTTTTCCGATAATGCCCGCGGTAAAGCTCTCGGCATGATGTTGGCAATTTTTCTTCACGGTTTCGCTAACACTTTCTACCTCTTTCTTTTTCATTATTTCATGTAAACGCCCGATCAAACTGGTCGGGTTTTTTTACTTAATCTCCTTAAATCCGCAATACTTCTGCAAAACAACCGGCACTTTAATAGTCCCTTTTTCTGTCTGGTAATTTTCTATAATAGCAATAATCGTCCGGCCAATAGCTAACGCGGTGGCATTAAGCATATAGACGAACTCCGGCTGGCCAGAATTGGATGCGCGGCGAAAGCGGACATTGACTCCCCTCGCCTGAAAATCTGTGGTATTGGAAGCTGAGTGAGTCTCCCGGTAAGTCCCTTGAGCAGGCAGCCAAGTTTCAATATCAAATTGGCGGGCATCGGTCCACCCCATATCTCCTGCGCAAACCTCCACCACCCTATAAGGCAGTTTCAGCGCCTTAACCAATTTTTCCTGCATAGCCACTAATTTCATTAGTTCTTTTTCGGAATCTTCCGGCCGGCAAAAAACAAACATTTCCACCTTATCAAATTGGTGAACCCGTAAAATACCCTTGGTGTCTTTACCATAAGAGCCGGCCTCTCTCCGAAAGCAGGTAGAAAAACCGGCGTATCTTATCGGCAAATCTTTTTCAGAAAAAATCTCATCTTTGTGCATGGAACCGATAGAATGTTCCGAACTGCCCACCAAATAAAGGTCATCTTTAGGCAGATAATAACGCTCCTCCTCCTGGTCAGCCGTCAGCCGGCCCATGCCGCGAAAAACATCCGGCTTAATCATTACTGGGGGAATCACGGGTATAAAACCCGCCTTAACAAGATGGCTAAAAGCAAAATTTATTAAAGCCAGTTCCAAAAGAGCTCCTTCTTTTTTTAGATAGCTAAAGCGGCTGCCGGAAACTTTGGCCGCTCTCTGGACGTCAATGATATCTAATTTTTCAGCCAACTCTAGATAGTCTTTGGGAGTAAATTTTGTTTTAGTTTTCCTCCCCACCTCCCTAATCACCGCATTATTCATACCGGACTTGCCGTGAGAAACATTATCTTGGGGCAAATTCGGAAGGCGCTCTAAAATCGCCCTACGGCTTTCAGTTGATTTAGCTAAATCCTCCTCCAAAGCCTTAATTTTTTTCTTGATAGTTTTCGCCTGATTTATTTTCATTTTAACGCTCAATTCTTTCTGCTGAGCCCTTAAAGAATCAATCTCGGTGGTTAGACGACGCCATTTTTCATCAATTTTAACCAGGTCATCAATCAGAGCTGCCGGCACTTTTTTGGCCGCCAATTTTTCTTTAACTAATTCAGGATTCTCCCTTAAAAGTTTTATATCTATCATTTTTTTGCTTTCCGCATTAACGGAAAAATAACTGTTTCTCTTACGGGCTTATCCATTAAAATAGCAAATAATCTCTCTGAAAAACCAAAACCGGCGGCTGGCGGCATGCCATATTCTAAAGCAGTCACAAAATCTTCGTCTATCCGCTGAGCCTCCTTATCCCCCCCGGCGCGTAATTTCATCTGCTCCTCAAAACGCTGCCGCTGGTCAAGAGGATCGTTTAATTCGGAAAAACCCTTGCCTAATTCCGTGCCGCAAGCCACCACCTGCATTCTCGCCACCCTCTCTAAATCATCTTTTGTCCTCTTGGCTAATGGCTCAATATCAGTTGGCGGATTTATCAAAAATGCCGGCTGGACAAGATGGGGACGAACTAATTTCTTATAGAGCAAATCAATCAACCGCCCTCTACCCATAATCTTTTCAACCTCCAACTTCTCCTCTTTAATCTTTTTCTTAAGATCAGCCACGCCGGCTGTTTTTAAATCCAAACCGGTATGTTTATAGAAGATTTTATAGTAATCAAGTCTCGGCCATTTTAATCCCCAATTAATATCTTTGCCTTTACAGCGAGTCTTTAAACCTCCTGTGGTTTCTTTGATGATTTTTTTAAATAAAGACTCCACAAAATCCATCAATTTATTATAATCGCTGTAGGCCCAATAAAACTCGCACTGGGTGTAATCCTGAAGATGCTCCGCGTCTATACCCTCGTTTCTAAAAACTCTGCCAATCTCAAAAACTCTTTCTAGGCCACCCGCTAACAGCTTTTTTAGGGGTAGTTCTAGAGAAATTCTCAGGTAAAAATCCTCATCTAAAGCATTGTGATGGGTGATAAAAGGTTCGGCTTCGGCGCCACCGGGGACTAATTCTAAAACGGGGGTCTCCACCTCTAAAAATCCCTCGCCCTTAAGAAAGGCGCGGCCTACCTCCCAAAATTTAGATTTTTTAATAAAAATATCCCTCACTTCCGGCCGCAACAAAATATCCAAGTAACGCTGGCGCAAACGCGCCTCAACATCCTCTAAACCCGCCCACTGGTCAGGCAGAGGCCTCAAACTTTTAGCCAACAATTTTAAAGAAACAACCTCAATGCTTTTCTCCCCCCTTTTAGTCTTGAACAGACGGCCGCCGCATTCAATAAAATCCCCAATATCAAGATTATTTTTATAAAGGTCAAACTTCTTAAAATTATCTTTTTTTATAACAGCCTGCGCTTTTCCGGACTGATCTTTAATATCAGCAAACATCAACCCGCCTTGAGCTCTTAATCCCAATATCCGACCGGTAATAAAAACTTTCTTGCGGCTCTTTTCTAACTTATTAAAATTTAAAACGGCCTCGCCTATAGAATGAGTCCTTTTTGAATCCTCGGGATAGGGGTCAACGCCTGCTTTCTTAAGGCTTTCTATTTTTTTAATCCTATCCCTAATTAAATCCTCCAACATTAATCAATGTCTGTAATTTTATAAACCATACTGCCGGCCGGCGCTTGAACCGTCACCTCGTCGCCCACTTTTCTGTCAAGAAAAACCCTGCCTAAAGGAGACTCGTTAGAAATAAAACCGCTCTCGGGACGAGCCTCGTTAGAGCCGACTATTGTAAAGGAAAAGCTCTTGCCATCTTTTTCTGCCTTCACAGTAGAACCAATACGCACCACGTCCCTACTGCCGCTTTTCTTAATAAGAGTAGCATTTTTAACCATTTCCTCCAACTCAAAAATTCGACCCTCAACTTGTCCCTGCTCCTCTCTTGCCTCAATATATTCAGAGTTCTCGGAAAGATCTCCCAGCTCCTTAGCTCTTTTCAATCTTTCCGCAACCTCTATTCTTCTGACTGCTTTTAAAATTTCTAACTCGGCTTTTAATTCCTTCAATCGTTCGGGAGTTAAATAGTATTGCTCCATAATTTTTTACGAATTTTAAAAGTCTGGCACACAAAACCCCAGTAGTCAATAAAGCGCATTTTTGAACGGCTATCATGATTCCAAAAAATCGGCACCTCTTTTATTTTATAACCAAATTTTTTCGCCAAAGATAAAATTTCCGTATCCGCCGCCCAGCCGTCTATCGCCGCCACAGAAAAAATCTTGCCAGCCGCCTTTTCGGAAAAGCATTTAAAACCGCAAAAAACATCCTGAACGCCGCCCGCTAAAAATAAAATTCTGCTTAGCCGGATTAAAAAAAATTCGGCCATTCTTCTTGCCAACGGCAGATTTTTATCTATCCGGCTGCCCTTAACAAATCTGGAACCGACTACCACGCCATATCCTTTTTTTAATAAAGAAATAGTTTTGTCTATTTCTTCCGCTTTAGTAGAATTGTCGGCATCCATACAGACCAAAAAATCTCCCCGGGCCGCCGCCATCCCCAAGCGAATCGCCGCGCCTCTGCCTTTATTGAGGCCATTGCTGGCCAGTTTTATATTTTTTATAAACTGGCTAAATTTTTTTACTATCTCTCTGGTGTTGTCGGTAGAGCCATCATCGGCTACCACAATCTCCCAGCGATACTTTTTTTTCGAAAGAAATCTCTCTATGTCAATTAAGGTCAGCGGCAGCCTTTCCGCCTCATTATAAGCAGGAATAATAACGGACAAGAACATTCCATGATTATAGCATTATTCTGTTAAAACCTCCGGACCCGCTTTTGTTATGGCTATGGTATGTTCAAAATGAGCTGAGAGCGAGCCGTCTTTAGTGGCAAAACTGTCGTCAGGCAATCGAATTGTTTCTCCTCTGCCGGCGCTAAACATTGGCTCAACAGCTATTACAAGGCCCTCCTCCAACTTCAATCCCTTGCCTTTGACACCCTCATTAAAAACACTAGGGTCTTCGTGAAGATTTTTACCAATGCCATGGCCGGTCAATCCCTTAGCGGGAGAAAAACCGTTCTTTTTGGCATAATTGCCAATCACCCAGCTAATATCCCCGATAGCTTTGCCGATATGACACTCCTCTATGGCTAAAGCCAGAGCTTCACGAGTTGCCCTTATTAATTTTTCTGCCAAGGGAGAAATTTTACCAACCCCGACAGTTAAAGCAGTATCGGTATAAAATCCTTTATACAAAACCCCGAAATCAATCTTGAGCAAATCGCCGTCGCGCAATTTTCTTTTGGTAGGCAAGCCGTGCACCACCACCTCGTTAACAGAAGCGCAAATTGATGCCGGATAACGCTTGTCACTGCCCGGAGCCAAATAACCCAGAAAAGCGGGCTCGGCGCCCGCTTCTCTTATCATCTTTTCGGCTAACGCGTCCAGGTCTTCTAATACCACTCCTTCCTTAGAAACCGCCGCTACTTCTCCAGCCACTCTTGCCAAAATCAAACCGCCCTCTCTCATCGTCGCAATTTCTTTTCTATTTTTTAAATAAACCATTTAATTCTTTAAGTACTCTCTGGCTGACTTCATTGACCGAACCCTCGCCGTTTATCTTAATAATTCTCTTGCCATACCACCTAATAATAGGTAGAACGTGTTTTTTAAAATTACGCATACGCTCTCTGATGGCTTTGGGATGGTCGTCCCCCCGCCCCCGAGCCAAAAGACGCTTTGTAGCTTCGGCATCGCTAATTTCAAAATAAATAGGTACCGGTCTCGGCCTGCCCATGCTAACCATAACATCATCCAACTGCTTTGCCTCAGGCATTAATCTAGGAGAGCTAGGGAAAAAAATCACGCCGTCTTTGTCTAATTTATCCTTTAAGACCTCAAACCAAAGGCCGACTTGCAGCCAATTGGGAAAGAAATCTCCTCTCCTTAAAATACCTCTAACCCATCTCCCCATAAAAGTATTTTTTTCAGCCAGTTTTCTTCCCAATTCTCCGGTAGATATGCTAATAAAATTTAATTTATTCTTTTTAATATAGCTTTCTAAAAAATGCGCCTGGGTGTCCTTACCCGAACCAGACTTGCCCAAAAAAAGAAAAGTGCTCCCTTTCAAATTTTTCATCACATTATTATAACCTTAAATGTCCGTCTATTGAATACTTTCGTATTCCCGCATTACCAACTGGGAATCTATCTGCTTCATAGACTCCAGCGCCACCGCTACCACAATCAGCAAGGCCGTACCGCCGATGGTCAAGGTGGCGATGCCGGTGACAATTTGGGTGACAATGGGCAAGACTGCCACAATACCCAAAAAGACGGCGCCAAATAAGGTGATTCTATTAACAATTTTAGACAAAAACTCTTTCGTCGGGTCGCCAGGACGAATCCCCGGAATAAATCCTCCGGAACGCTGTAAGTTATTGGAGATTTCTTTAGGGTCAAAAGTGACGGCTGTATAAAAATAAGTAAACAAAACCACTAAAGCAAAATATATCAGGCCATAGAAAACTTGATTATTAAATACTAAAGACACCCAGGAGTTTAACTTTGCTCCAAAACCAGGAGAAACAGCCGCCGCTATCTGCGCTAAAAATTGGGGAAAAAGCAAAATAGAGACCGCAAAGATTATAGGAATTACTCCGGCTTGGTTGACTCTTAAGGGCAGATAGCTGGAAACACCGCCGTACATTTTCGTGCCTCTGATTCTTTTAGCATAAGAGACGGGAATTTTGCGCTCACCTTCGGTAACGAACACTACGCCCGCAATAACTACTATGCTTAGTAATAGAAAAGCTATATAAGTAGGTAAAACAGCCGGATTATAGGATAAAAAATTGGTCCGCACAATTTGCGGCAGTCCAGCCAAAATACCGGCAAAAATTATTAAAGATACGCCGTTGCCTATCTTTTGTTCGCTAATCAATTCTCCCAGCCAAACAAGAATCATGGTGCCGGCGGTAGCGATAATGACGCTAATTATAATATTGGAAGTCCTAAAATCAGTAAAAACCCCCTGCTGGTTGAGCAGTGTCATAAAACCGTAGCCCTGCAGACCGGCTAAGGGCACGGTCAGATAGCGGGAGTAGCGATTAAATTTTGCTCTTCCTTCAGCTCCCTCTTCATAATACATAGCCTTAAGGGCGGGAAAAATCATAGTTAAAAGCTGCATGACAATAGTAGCGGTGATATAAGGGCCGACTCCCAACATCATAATGGATAAATTATCTAAGGCGCCGCCGGAAAATATGTTTAAAAATCCCAAAAGCTGATTGGAAGCAAAAAGATCCTTTAACCGATCGACATCTATCCCGGGAATAGGAATAGCCGCCATCAGCCGGAAAACAACCAGCAAGGCAGCAACAATCAAAACCTTCTTGCGCAAGTCGGGAATTTTAAAAACTTGTAAAAATTTATTCAACATTTTCAAAAACTTTACCTCCGGCCGCTTCTATCTTTTTTTGCGCCTCCTTTGAAATACGCAACTGCTGGCCGCCTGACAACTTTAATTCCACTGTAAAAGCTTTTTTTAACTCACCGCTGCCTAATATTTTAACGCTTCTGTCTTTAACAAAACCGGCCTCTCTCAAAGTTTTAATATTGATAGTATTTCCTTTGATTTTCGATAAATAATTAACATTAACGGCTAAAGGCTTCACTTGAAAAGGCTTATTTTTATAACCTCTTAATTTTGGCAGACGAGAAATCAACTCATAAATAGCCGGTTTAATCCTCCTGCCAGCATGAGCCTTCTGTCCCTTTTGGCCACGGCCTGAATAAGTGCCCCGCTTGCCTCCTCGGCCGACACGAGCGCCGCTTCTCTTTCTTTTATTTAATATTTTTATCTGATGTAATTGCATATAGTTACTCTTCGTCTTCGTTTCGGCTAGCCGGCTGTTGTTTAACTTCCTTTACCATCACTCCCTCCGATTTAATGTTTTTCAGCGCCTCAATAACCGCCATAGCATTAGTAAGCTTGTTAGAAGTAGTTCCTAAATTTTTAGCGGTGCAATCTTTGACGCCCGCCAAAAACAAAACGGCTCTTGCCGAACCGCCGGCGCGCAGGCCGTGGCCGGGAATAGCCGGTTTTAATTTAATTTTAGCGGCGCTGAACTTAGCGTCTACCTCATGGGCAATAGTGCCATTTTTTAGATTAACCCTAATTATATTTTTTTTGGCGGCAGAACGCGCTTTATCAATAGCTTGAGCAACATCCAAACCTTTGGCAATGCCAACGCCCACTTGACCTTTCTCATCGCCCACCACCACCGTGGCGCGAAAACGAAAACGCTTGCCCCCGGCAACCACTCTAGTCACCCGACGAATTTCCAAAACACGCTCCTCAAATCCGTCTCCTTTTTTTACTATTCTCATAGATATGAAAAATGATTAAAATTTTAAACCGCTCTGGCGAAAACCATCGGCTACCGCCTCCACCCGGCCGTGATATTTGTAGGCGCCCTTGTCAAAAATCAGAGCACTAACTCCAATTTTTTTTACCTTTTCCGCCATCAACTCCCCCAATTTTCTGGCCCTGTCAGTTTTGCTTAAATGTTCCTTGGCATCGCCATTAATTAAATCCTTAGTTGAGCCGGCCAGCAAAGTCTTCTGATTTTTATCATCAATCAGTTGAACGTATATAAACTTATTGCTTCTGAAAATTGAAAGCCTGGGCCTTTCTTTAGTGCCAAAAATCTTGGCTCTCGCCCTAGCCCCTCTTAATCTCCTTTGAAAATTTAATCTTTTTTGATTTCTCATGTTGAATTTTAAGTATTTAATATTTTATTAGCCGGTGACGCCCACCGCTTTCTTGCCGGCTTTTCTTCTTACGATTTCATCTTCGTATCTAATTCCTTTTCCTTTGTAAGGTTCTGGTTTTTTAATCCGGCGAATACGGGCGGCCGCCTCCCCTACCAAAGCTTTATCTATGCCGCTGATTTTTATTATGTTTTTCTCCACACTAATCGCCACTCCTTCGGGAGATTCAAACTTAACCGGATGGCTGAAACCAACGTTTAAAACAAGATTCTTACCTTCCATGCTGACACGAAAACCAATGCCTTCCAATTTTAAAACTTTAGAAAATCCCTCTTTGACCCCCTCTATAGCGTTTTTAGTCAAAGCCACCGCGGTGCCCTGGTTGGCCGAAGCTTGGGTTGATTTGTCTTGAGCGCTTATAGACAAACTTCTATCTTTTGAATCAATTTTAATCAAGGGCGGCAACTTTAAAGAGAGCTCCCCTTTGGGCCCCCTCACTTTAACAACGCCCTCCTCAACCGCCACTTCAACTCCCTCGGGAATAATAATTGGTTTTTTACCTAATCTAGACATAAAAACAACAGAGAAAAGGCTATCACATTTAAATAAATTAGGCAATAAAAATCCCTCCAACTTTATCCGAGTGAATATATGTTTGGCTGATCCGCCCGCTGGCTCCGCCAGCTGGCGGAGAAAACAACGAAGCGAAGCGAAGATTTTCTTTAGTAAATTAAACTGTTTGAGTTCCAATCCGCCGAAGGCGGAGTGGGCGAGTTTTTAAATTTACTTAGAAAAGCGAGCGTAGCGAGTTGGCTTTCTATCAGACAAACATCATGAAGGAGGGTAAGGTTGGAGGGATCTGAAGAATGAGGAAATAGTTTTGATTAAATTTTTATTCTCACCAAATCTCAAAAAGAAGCTCTCCGCCAAGTTTTTGTTTTCTAGCTTCTTTGGTAGTCATTACTCCTTTGGGAGTGGAAATGACTCCGATGCCATAGCCGCTCTTAACCGTCTTCAGAGAATTATACCCGGCATAAATCCTCCTGGAAGACTTACTAATCAGCTTAATGCCGTTGATGGCGCCCTTGCCATCGCTATATTTCAGCTTTATCTCTATTATTCTCTTGGGCATCCTGCCTTTTTTGACCGCCTCCTCCACAAAACCATTTCTTTCTAAAATTTCCGCCACTCCCATATCAAAATGAGAGTAACCGGTTTTCAGCCCCTCTTTCTTAACTTTTTGCGCATTATTTATTTTAGTCAGCAGATCTATATACATAATTTACCACGATGCTTTTTTAATTCCCGGAATCTCCCCCCGGCCTGCCAATTCCCGAAAACATATCCGGCAAAGGCCAAACTTCCTCATATAACTCCTGCGCCGGCCGCAACGAAAACAGCGCCGCACAATACGGGTGGAAAATTTGGGTTTTTTTTTCGCTCTCGCGATTACCGATTCTTTTGCCATAAAAATTAGGGGTTTTCCTTCTTCAGCGGCACACCCGCTTTCCTGTAAAACTCTATCGCCTCCTTGCGGCTTTTAACTCTTTTTGGCACTAAAGTCACCTGTAGGCCAAAATTTATTTTGGAAGTTTCGGGATTGATTTCAGGAAAAACTATTTGATCCCTTATTCCAATTGATAAGTTACCGCCCCCATCGACGTTTTTCAAGTCAATGCCCCGAAAATCTCTTAGACGGGGGAAAACAACTTTATTCAGCCTTTCTACAAAATCAACCATTTTTTTACCTCTTAAGGTGGTTTTAAAGCCGACAATCATCCCCTTTCTTAACTTG
This sequence comes from uncultured Candidatus Saccharibacteria bacterium, assembly GCA_964373915.1. Lineage (GTDB taxonomy): Bacteria > Patescibacteriota > Minisyncoccia > UBA6257 > UBA11618 > CAYJWP01. Next base: position 114,315 of record CAYJWP010000001.1, read on the forward strand.
AAGCCGGCAATGGACTGTTTGGCGGCTGTGTGAGCCGGCTTTTGGCCGGTAATCAAGGACAGCTCTTTGATTAATTCAGGCATAACCTTACTCTCAAAATTTGGATTGGTTGTCGCCATTCTGCCCACGCCAACATTAATCACAGCTTTCTCTAAATTTTCTCTTAAATTGATTCCTGGCATTTTTTACAATATCTTTTTTTAATCTTACCTTCGACGCGGTAACCAACTCGCACTCCTTTCCTGCAGGAAGAACAGAAAAGCATGACGTTGGAAATATTCATTGGCCTGGGCACCTGCACCAGCTGCCCCTTTTCTCCCTGACGTTTCGGCTTAACATGCTTTTTATACAAGTTCAGGCCGTCAATCAATACCTTGTTCTTATCAATAACGAGGCTTAAAACCTTGCCGGTTTTGCCAGAATCTTTACCAACCATTATTTTTACGGTGTCGCCTTTGTGGATATTCATAGATACAATTAAACTATTTCCTGAGCCAAAGAAAATACTTTATCATAATTTTTCTCTTTTATTTCTCGAGGCATCGGCCCAAAAATTCTAGTGGCTCGCGGCTCATTTTTATCATCTACTAAAACAACAGCATTATTATCAAAACGGACATAAGAGCCATCCGGCCTCCTAATGGGCTTTTGAGTTCTGATAATTAGGCATCTGACTATGTCTTTTTTCTTTACCTGCTTTCTCGGCTCAGCCACTTTAACCGAAGCGATAACTACCTCGCCCACTCTAGCGTAACGTTTGCGAGTGCCGCCCAAGATACGAAAAACCTTAACCAGCCTCGCTCCCGAGTTGTCAGCCACTTTCACATATGTGCCGTCCTGTAGCATAAATTCAAATGATTAACTTTAAATCTTTAAATATCTAAATTTTGCGAAGCACCTGCCACCGTTTCTCTTTAGATAGCGGCCTTGACTCCTGAATAACAACCTTGTCGTCTTCTTTATATTCATTTTTTTCGTCATGCGCCTTAAAACGCCTGCTTACCTTGTAATATTTAAGATACTTGGGATGCTTTTTAAGATAATCCACCCGCACCACTACGGTTTTATCCATTTTATCTGAAACCACCACCCCCTCTAATTTTCTTCCGCCAACTGGCGGATTTTTCTTATTTTTCTCCATTTTTTTGATTAATCAAGGTAAGCTCTCTGGCAATATTTTTCTTTATGGAACGAATCTCCTTGACATTCTTAACTTTGCCGCTGGCTAAATCAATTTTTAATTGCCACAACCTGTCTCTGTCTGCGCTTAATTTTTTATTTAACTCCGGCAGAGGCTTGTTTTTTAATTGTTCCCAATCTTTCTTTTTCATAAATTTATCTGGCAACCACTCTAGTTTTTATGGGTAATTTATAACCGGCAAGAGCAAGGGCTTTCTTAGCTCTCTCATCATCGACTCCGTCTAATTCAAAAAGAATTCTTCCGGGACGAACTGGAAAAACGTATCCCTCAACCGCTCCCTTGCCGCCGCCCATGGTCACCTCCGGCGGCCTTTTAGTTACCGGCTTATCTGGAAAAATTCTAATCCATAAAGTGCCCTCTCTTTTTAAAAAGTTAGTAATGGTCCTGCGGGCGGCTTCAATCTGCCGGGAGGACACCCAAGCCGCTCCTTCGGCTTTCAGGCCGTAATTACCGTAAGCAAGAGTCGTGCCTCTAGTCTCAACCAAACGTCCCCGAGAACGCCCCTTGTGCCATTTTCTATGTTTTACTTTTTTAGGTAGCAGCATAATCGTCAAAAACCTCCCCCTTATAAACCCAAACCTTAACGCCTATCGTGCCATAAGAGGTAAAAGCGGTGGCTTCGGCATAGTCTATATTTGCTCTTAAAGTTTGAAGCGGCAACTTGCCCTTGGCCAGCCACTCCGCGCGGGCAATTTCCGCGCCGTTTAACCTGCCCTTAAGGGCAACTTTCATGCCTTTGACCTCTCTATTTTGCATTCCCAAATCAAGATACCTCTTCATCAACCGGCGAAAAGGCATTCTTTTTTCTAAATCCCAGGCAATATTCTGGGCAACATTAGCGGCCGACACTTCAGACCTTTTTAGCTCTTCTATATTAAGATTAATCGCAGGTAGTTTGGCATTAGCTTGCCCCCTTTTTATATAAAGTTTTTTCAAGCTGTAGACCAAACTCTTGTTTAAATCCTCAACGCCCTTGCCTCCCCGGCCTATAACCAATCCCGGCCTGGCCGCCTTGATATTAATCTTCAGGTCATCAGCGTGCCTTTCTATGGCGATGCTGACAATGCCGGCTGTGGATATTTTTTCTTTAATTATACGGCGCAAAAGCAAATCCTCTTCCAGGTATTCTTTAAAGGTACCCTTATTAAACCAACGGGCTTTCCATTGGCCAACAATACCCAACCTTAGCGAATCTGGCCTGATTTTATTTCCCATAAGAGAAGTATATTTTATAATACATTTTAAGCATTTTGTCTATACATTTTTATTTAGACACTTTTTCTCTGAAAAAATCTCTTAAAAATTCCTTCCTTTCTAATCTCTGTTTTGGGTTGTTTTTCCGGAATCTTCTCTTCCTTCTTAGTCTTTTCTTTAATTTTTTTGGCTGGTTTGGTTTCTTTTTTAGTTTTCTTAGCAACAACAATGTTAAATCTAGGCTTAAAGGGCTTCTCCGCCTCCTCCAAAACCAAAACGACGTGGCTCATCTTTTTTTCTATCCGATTGCCTCTGCCCATAGCACGAGGAAGCAACCTCTTTAAAACCGGCCCTTTATCCACTCTAACGCTGGATATTATAAGGTTATCAGTATTAATATTACGGCTTTTAGCGGAGGCAACCGCTGATCTTAGTAATTTTAACAAAGCCGGAGCTGAACGCTGTGTTCTTATCAAAAGTTGGGCTTCCGCCTCCTGCACCGACAGGCCTTTTAGGGCGCTGGCGACCAACCGCACTTTACGCGGAGCTATTCTTAAATAATTAAGTTTTGCTGTTTGCTGAGCCATTTTATTATTGAGGTAAAATATCCAATTTTTGGCCTTTAATTAAAGTCACAATCGCCTTCTTGTAGCCCGGCCTAATGCCCATAGTTCTGCCAAGCCGGCGAGGTTTTGGCCTGGTATTGATGATATTCACCCCGCTAACTTTCACTTTATAAATTTCTTCAATAGCTTTTTTAACCTCTTTTTTGTTGGCTTTTTTATCAACTAAAAAAAGATATTTGCCTAAAGAGGCGATAGCCGTTCCTTTTTCTGTTACCAGCGGATTTTTAATTAAAAATTTATTTGCCATAATAGTCTGCCTCCGGTTTATTTTCCGGATGTTTCTTTACTTTTTTGAGCAGCGTCTTTTTCGGCTAAGGCCGCCTTCTGCTCCAGTTCTTTTTGGATCTTACCGCCGTGGCGGGTAAAAGTTTTAGTCGGAGAAAATTCCCCTAAACGATGCCCGACCATCTCTTCTTTAATGGAAACGGGAATAAATTTTCTCCCATTATGAACGCCGACAGAAAAGCCAACCATCTCTGGAGAAATTTCCGAGGCGCGAGCATAGGTATTCACTGTCACCTTGCCGCCCTTGCTAACTTTTGAAAGCTTTTTTAAAAGCTTCTGGTCAACATAAGGACCTTTTTTTGCACTTCTGGACATATAATTATCTCTTCTTCGGCCTTCTCAGGATAATTAATTTGTTTGACCATTTATTTCTTTTTCTAGTCTTTCTCCCGCCGGTAATATTACCCCAGATATCCTTTGGCCTTCTGGTGCCGCGGCGCTGGCGTCCCTCTCCACCACCGTATTTGTGGTCGCGGGGGTTCATAGCGGTGCCTCTAACTGTCGGCCTAATGCCCAGCCATCGGGAGCGGCCGGCCTTACCGATATTCACTAAATTCCATTCGGTATTGGAAACCTGGCCAATAGTCGCTAAACCCTCCGAGGAAACCTTGCGCACCTCCTTAGATGGCATCTTTAAATGAGTAAGGCCGGACTCATGGGCTAAAACTACCGCTGAAGAACCGGCTGATCGGATAAGCCGGCCACCACCGCCTTTTTGCAGTTCCACATTGTAAACTTGATAACCAACGGGAATTTTCTTTAAAGGCAAGCGATTACCCTCCTTAACCTCTGCCTTTTCAGAGGTAACGATAATGTCGCCCACTTTCATTGCTTTTCCGGCTAGAATATAAGCGCGCCTTCCGTCTTTATAAACAATTCTGGCTATAAAGGCGGTGCGATAAGGATCATATTCCAAGCCCTCCACTTTAGCCGAAATATCAAAACGATTCTGTTTAAAATCGATTATTCTGTAGGTCTTTTTCCGCCCGCCACCCTGATGACGCATGGTAATCCGGCCCTGATTATTCCTGCCAGAAGAAGATTTCAATTTCTTAGTCAAAAACTTTAATGGTTTAGTTTCGGTGAGCGAAGAATAATCAACGGTGGTCATATGCCGGCGCGATGGAGTTGTGGGGTTGTAACTTTTCATAATTTTATTTAATTAGTCCCGCCGCCTCTTTGTCCAAAAGGACGCTCTTGTATTTAATAACATCCTCGGTATTAAGAGAATAAACACTCAAACACTTGACTTTCGGTATGTTGGAACAGGCGCGATAAATCATTTTATTTGCCGGAGCCGGCACTAAAAGAACGTTAGTGGTCTTTAAATTTTTCAGCTTGGCAAAAATCTCTTTTGTTTTGTAATTGTCCGTCTTCAAACCATCAATCACCCTTAGCTCACCGTCTTCTAATTTCTTAGAAAGAGCGCTGTAAAGAGCGGCTTTGAGCATTTTTTTATTTATTTTTTTATAAAAATTTTTCTCTTTAGTCGGACCAAAAGTAACGCCGCCTCCTTTCCATAAAGGCGATCTGATTGAGCCGTGCCGAGCGCGGCCCGTCCCTTTTTGGCGCCACGGTTTTTTACCTCCGCCGATGACATCAGCGCGCGATTTGGCATGAGCTAACGGCTGGCGCTTGTTGGAAGCTTTAGAGACTAAAACCTGGTGTATTAAATCCGGATTCCAGTCACGGCCAAAAATATTGTCAGCAAGATTAATCTCTCCCACCTCCCTATTTTCTAAATTGTAAACTTTAACTACCATAATAAATCTCTATTCTGCTTTTTCTGTTTCCCGGCACAGCGCCCCTTAATAAGACAAGCTTTTTTTCATTATTAACCTCAACCACTTTAAGCCCCTTAATAGTGACTCTGACTCCGCCCATGCGGCCGGCCATCCTTCTGCCTTTTAAAACTCTTTGCGGAGCAGTGCTGCCGATAGAACCCGGAGCCCGCAAACGGTTTTTTTGGCCATGAGTCTGGGGACCGCCGTGAAAGCCATGCCTTTTGACCACGCCCTGAAAACCCCGACCCTTGGAAATGCCGCTAACTTTAACTAAATCTCCCTCTTTAATCGCCGACAAATCATCCTCATCGCCAAACTCCAAAACCGAAACCGGCACGACCATGCCGTCTTTGAAAATTTGAGTAATTCTTAATTTTTTTCCCACAAGCTTGTCCATAGTTCTACAGGCTCGCTATATAATAAAGACAGTTATAAACGATAAAGTATTTACTGAGTTTTTGCAAGTAGAAAGAAAGTCCCCTGCTACGGGGACTTTCTTTCTGATTTATATCATCTTAATCTCAATGTCTATGCCAGCGGGAAGAGTCAATTTTGATAAGGATTCAACAATGTTCTGACTGGGGTTAAGGATGTCTATCAAACGTTTATGAATTTTAAGCTCAAACTGTTCGCGGGAGTTCTTATGGACAAAAGTGGAGCGATTGACGGTATATTTATGATTTTCCGTCGGCAGAGGAATGGGACCGATTACTTCAGCGTCAAACCTTTTGATTACCTCAATAATCCGCCGACAGGAACTATCTGCCAACTTATTATCGTAGGCCTTGATTCTCAAGCGTAATTTCTCCGCCCTCTCCTTTTTTTTCTCAACTTTTTTTGCCATTTTAAAGAACCCCTAAAATTTTCTTTGTATTGATTTTATGTTATTTGCTGATTTTAGTAACAACGCCCGCGCCTACAGTCTTACCGCCTTCACGAATAGCAAACCTCTGCTTCTCCTCAAGCGCGACTGGAGAAATAAGTTTCACATTAATTTTTACAGTATCGCCTGGCATCACCATTTCCATACCTTCCGGCAAAATAACTTCACCGGTTACGTCTGTGGTACGAATATAGAATTGAGGCTTATATCCTTTAAAGAAAGGGGTATGGCGGCCGCCCTCCTCTTTGCTTAAAACATAAACTTCCGCCTCAAATTCAGTATGGGGACTGACTGATCCCGGCTTAGCCAAAACCTGGCCGCGCTCCACATCCTCTTTTTTGGTGCCTCTTAAAAGCACGCCGACATTGTCGCCGGCTCGGCCCTCATCAAGCAGTTTGTTAAACATCTCCACTCCGGTAACTACTGTTTTGACAGTAGACTTCAAGCCGATAATTTCTATTTCTTCGTTAATTTTCACAATACCTCTCTCAATCCTTCCGGTAACCACAGTGCCACGGCCCTCAATGGAGAAAATATCCTCAACGGGCATCAAGAAAGGCTTGTCAGTTTCACGCACCGGCTCGGGAATATACTCATCTAAAGCGGTGATTAAATCCATAATGGGTTTGGTCGCTTCATCATCGGCGCCTTTGGCCTCCAACGCCTTTAGCGCAGAGCCGCGAATAACAGGAGTTTCATCACCAGGATACTCATATTTAGTCAACAGCTCACGAACCTCGGACTCAACCAAGTCTATTAATTCAGGGTCGCTCACCTGGTCAATTTTGTTTAAAAAAACGATTATTTTAGGAACACCCACCTGCCTTGCCAAAAGGATATGCTCCCTAGTCTGGGGCATAGGACCGTCCGCCGCGGAAACAACCAGCACCGCGCCATCCATTTGGGCGGCGCCGGTAATCATGTTCTTAATATAGTCGGCATGTCCCGGAGCATCAATATGGGCATAATGCCTCTTGGCAGACTCATATTCAGAGTGATGAATAGAGATGGTAATTCCCCGGGCTTTTTCTTCCGGAGCTTTATCCAAGTCATCAACGCCCACCTCCTTATCAATCAGTCCTTTTAAATGAAGAACGTGGGTGATAGCCGCGGTCAGAGTGCTTTTGCCATGGTCAACGTGGCCGATAGTGCCGACATTGACATGAGGCTTAGTCCTCTCAAATTTTAATTTCTCTGCCATATTTTCGTAATTTAATTATTAAAAACGACTTTATTTATTTTAATCTTAATATAGACAAGCTCTAGTATACAAAAAATAACAACAAGATGTCAAGCGTTTCAGCTCACTTCCTTCTTCCCTCAATTATCTCCAATGCTACATTTTGCGGTGTTTTAGAGTAATTATTGAATTCCATGGTAAAGGAACCGCGACCCTGCGAGATAGAGCGCAGTTTAGTAGCATAACCAAAAAGCTCCGATAGCGGCACTAAGGCGTTGATAACTTTAATTCCTTCACGATCATCCATCGAGTCAATCTGCCCCCGTTTGGAGTTGATATCGCCGGTAACGTCGCCTAAAAATTCTGTGGGCACGATTACCTGCACCTCCATTATCGGCTCCAGCAAAACCGGTTTGGCTTTTTTAGCCGCCTCTTGGAAAGCGATGGAGCCGGCGATTTTGAAGGCCGCTTCCGAAGAGTCCACGTCATGAAAAGAGCCATCATAAAGAGTCACTTTCACATCCACCATCGGGTAGTGCGCCACCACCCCCTTCTCCACCGCTTCTCTGACGCCTTTTTGGACGGCCGGAATAAATTCACGGGGAATAATGCCGCCTCTGATAGCATCCACAAACTCAAAGCCCTTGCCACTTTCCTGTGGCTCAATTCTCAGCCAGACATGGCCATACTGGCCACGGCCTCCGGACTGGCGGATATACTTTCCCTCTGCCTCCGCTTCAGCGGTAATGGTTTCCTTGTAAGCTACCTGAGGCCGGCCAACATTAGCCTCCACGCCGAACTCTCGCTTCATCCGGTCAACAATAATCTCCAAATGCAACTCTCCCATGCCAGCAATTAAAGTCTCGCCCGTCTCCAAATCGCCGCTTACTTTGAAAGTCGGGTCCTCCTCCGACAAACGACGCAAGGCGATGCCCATTTTTTCCTGGTCTGCCTTGGTCTTAGGTTCAACCCTGATAGCAATCACCGGCTCGGGAAAATATATTTTTTCTAAAATAATCGGCTTTTCCGGATCAGCCAAGGTGTCCCCGGTAAAAGTGTTCTTTAAGCCCACCATTCCCCCAAGCTCTCCGGTAAAAATCTCATCCACATCTTCCCGGTGGTTGGCATGCATCCGCAAGATACGGCCCACGCGCTCTTTATTATTTTTAGAAACATTTAAGACATAACTGCCCTTTTTAAGAGAGCCGGAATAAACCCTAAAATAAGTCAACGTACCGACAAAGGGGTCGGCCGCTACTTTAAAAGCTAAAGCGGCAAACGGCTCGTCATCATTAGGAGCGCGTTCAATTTCTTTTTCTGTTTTAGGATCCAAGCCTTTAGTCGGAGGCAAATCAGATGGCGCCGGCAGATAATCAACCACGGCATCCAGCACTAACTGCACGCCCTTATTTTTTAGAGCCGAACCGGCAAGCACTGGAATAAGTCTAATTGCTAACACTGCTTGGCGCAAAGTCTTTTTTAAATCAATAAGAGGAATCTCCTTGCCCTCTAAATAATCGGCTAAAAGTTTTTCATCCTGCTCAGCAATTTTCTCTATCAATTCCCGCCTTCTTTTTTCTACTTCTTCCTTTAAGTCGGTCGGAATTTCGTCTGACTCAATAATTTTTTCTCCTCGCTCTCCTTCAAACCGATAAACTTTTCTAGAAAGAAGATCTATCAATCCCTCAAAGCCCGACTCTATGCCGATGGGCAATTGTATTGGAATGGCATTGGAATTTAAACGCTCCTTTATAGACTGCAAACTTTTTTCAAAACTGGCGCCAGTACGGTCTAATTTATTAATAAAACAAACTCGGGGCACCTTATACTCATCGGCATAACGCCAGTTGGTTTCCGATTGAGGCTCCACGCCCGCCACTCCGTCAAAAACCACCACCGCCCCGTCTAACACCCGCATTGAACGCTTCACTTCCACCGTAAAGTCAATATGGCCCGGAGTGTCAATGATATTAATCCGATGCTCAAAGGCCTTATCTCCTTTGGCGTAAGTCGGTGCCCAGAAGCAGGTAGTGGCGGCCGCGGTAATAGTAATGCCGCGTTCCCGCTCCTGCTCCATCCAATCCATCACCGTATCGCCAGTATGCACCTCGCCTATTTTATGGGAAACCCCTGTATAAAAAAGAATCCGCTCGGTAACAGTCGTCTTGCCGGCATCAATATGGGCGATAATGCCGATGTCCCTAACTTTTTCTATCGGATATTGTCTGGGCATGGTTAAAACCTATCTCCGAGCAAAATGGGCAAAAGCGCGGTTGGCCTCGGCCATGCGATGGACATTCTGCTTTCTCTTCATCGCCTCTCCCTCGTTTTTAGAGGCAGCCACTAATTCCTCGGCTAATTTCTTAGCCATAGCCGTACCCTTTTTAGATCGGGCAGCGCCGATTATCCAGCGCGCCGCCAAGACAAACTTGCGATCTTCGCGCACCTCGTGCGGCACTTGATAATTGGCGCCGCCAACGCGAGTGCTGATAACTTCCACCATCGGCGCGACATTAGCCAAAGCCTTATCAAAAACAAAAAGAGGGTCCTCTTTAGTCTGTTTACTAATCAAATCAAAAGTGTCGCCGATGACTTTTTGGGCCACCGCCTTTTCGCCGTTCTTCATTAAATAATTAGTAAAACGGGTAAGCGCCACACTGCTGTATTTAAAATCCGGCTGAAAATCTCTTTTGTAATTTCTTTTTCTGCGCATTTTTAATTAAGCTTTGCCCGCCGGCTGGCGGGCAGATTTTTTAGAGCCGTATTTTGAGCGCTGTTGTTTGCGATCGCCCACTCCGGAAGTATCCAGCCGGCCGCGGACGATATGGTAGCGAACGCCAGGAAGATCCTTGACTCTGCCGCCCCGAATCATCACCACCGAGTGTTCCTGCAGATTATGGCCCTCACCGGGGATGTAAGCTGTCACTTCTGTGCCGTTGGTTAAGCGCACGCGGGCGATTTTTCTCAAAGCAGAGTTAGGTTTTTTGGGAGTAGTCGTCAGCACTTTAACGCAAACGCCGCGCTTGAAAGGCGAGTGAGCATTCACCGGCCGGTTTTTAATGTAATTAAAATAGCGCCCCAAAGCCGGCGCTTTCGCTTTTTTAGGATTGGGCTTTCTTTTATTTTTAATTAATTGCCTTACAGTCGGCATAGTGAGGAATGCTACCTAATTATTGGCTAATAGTCAATTATCACTTGCGGTACTTTAAAGAGGCGCGTCTAATTTAATGCCTGTTACAAAAAGCAGGAGATTAAAAACAACAAAAACCACCGCTCTTAAAAGAGGCAGGCCAAAAATAATAAAGGCTAAGAGTAGGAATAAGCCATTAATTTCCAAAAATCTCTGCACTCTCAAGGAAGACGCGGGTAGTATGGCAAAAAATATTTTAGAGCCGTCTAGAGGCGGGATGGGCACGAGATTAAAAATGGCCAGTAAAATGTTCAGTAAAATAATCAAACTAAAGGCTAAGATTAGCGTTTGGTTGCCTAGCGCCAGCGGTATATGAAGCAATAAAGCGAAAGTGACAGCGATAATCAGATTGGATATGGGGCCGGCCGCGCCAATTATCGCCGCGCCTTTTTTAGGATCTTTGAGATTGTAAGGATTATAAGGCACGGGCTTGGCCCAGCCGACAATAATAGAGGTGCCGCCAAACCAAAGAGGGATAGACAGAACCAGCGGCAGAATTATAGAGCCAAATGGGTCAAGATGTTTGAGTGGATTAAGCGTCAGCCGCCCCAGCCGTTTGGCGGTATCATCGCCTAGATAAAGGGCCACCGCCCCATGAGATACTTCATGGATAATGATGGAAAAAAGCAAGACTGCCAGCTGAAAAATAATTAAGGCTGTGGTATTTACCTCCATAAAATAATGATAGTTTTTTAGCCAAAAATAAGCAATTTTCCCCCTATTGACATTCTGGACAGTTATGCTATAATTAACCCAGTATTGAACATTTCGCTGTCCCTTGTTTTGGAGAAAGTGATGGAAAACATCGTTAAGCCGTCGCATTGCCAGATCTGCGGCAAGAAACTAGATTACCACAGCAAGAAGCGAAGAGCTCACAGCTGTCAGAGCCTCCCGCCAGATGCGACCGCGACAACGACACCCAATCTGGACAGGAACCTGGACAGAGACCTCAAAATAGGTTTCCGCGCCAACGGTGGCATTCCAGAGGACTTCTTCGTAGAAAACAACGAAGAAGAAAACAACGAAGAATAGAAAGAGGGAGGGCCGAACAATACCCGGGCACTGCGCCCGGGTGTTTTTTTAATAGTAGTCATTTTTCAACAATTGTCATTTTTCAATAGTAGCTATAGCAACCATTAGCACATCTTGACGGCCGTCAAGATGGACTAAAAGTCGCGCTGTAAGTCCAGATCCAGATTTCCTTTATTAACAATCGTGAAGACTCGGATAAATCTGTCCATATCCAATAAATCACGAAGGTTATTCATAAAATCCTCAGGTAAAGGCACGACCCCACACCAAACACTTTGATGAATCATCTTATAATCTAAGGACTTTAAAGTGTTCCTTACAAGATTCCTGATAGCACGATATTTTTCTGGAATGTCAAAGGTTACAATTATTAATTCGCCCTTACCTTTTCTATATTTCATATCTTTTTTGCCGGCATTAATAAAAGATTGTAGCAAAAAAGATCTTTTTAATTTTTCTAATTTGTGCAAACCTTTTTCGGTTAAAGACAAAGACTTATTACTTCTCTCCAATAAACCGTCTTTTAATAATCTGTAAGTCGTCTGCTGTCTTCTTAATCTTTCTTTTTTATATAATTCTTCCCTTTCTTTAAGTCTCATTTCCTTCCTTAATCCGGGTCGGCGGTCTTTTCTTAATATAGGCCCTCGAAACTCGCTAGCCGGAGCTGGCTTCCAAGCATCTTTATTAATTTCCTTTATAGTTTCTAAAATTTCGTAAATTAATCTTCCTTTTTCCATGTCCTTGTATTCTTATTTTCTTCTGCATTACCATACTATATTATTAGTCTGTTTAAACGGCCGTCTAAACAGACTAATAATACTTCTAGCCTCTAGTAAAGTAATCTAATCTAACCTAATCCTCTAATCTAATCTATTAAAGTAATTTAATCTGTTGCGGAATGATCTGTTGGCGGAAGGGGTGGGATTCGAACCCACGAGCCCCTTGCGAGGCGCGGCTTTCCAAGCCGCTGCAATAGACCGCTATGCGACCCTTCCAAGCGAAAATACCATATCAAAAAAATAAGTAAAAATAAAACCCCCTGAAAATATCAAGGGGTTACGAAACATAAACCAAATGAAACTCCAGTAATTTGCTTGATTTGTGCTTAAAACCAAACCTCAAAGCTTCACAATAAACCTCCTCTTGGAGCGGTTTTTCCAAAATCACTCTTTCTGCCCTTTTTTCTCTGGCATAAATTATTAATCGCAGAAACAAGGCCGACAACAGTTCTTTTTTTAGTTTGCCGTCAGCTTTCATCGCAAGTCTGCTGGCATAAACAAATTTATCCTCCCGATGGAAATAAGCAAAAACAACGATTAATACCTCCTGCTGGCCATCACCGTAACAACAAAAAACCACTCCCTTGGAATCTTTGAGAAAAAACTTGAATGCCTCCGAAGAAAGAGATGGCTGCTTTAGGCTGGTTAAAAGTTTATTGACTTTCCGCCACTTGGCTTGCCATTCCAAATCATCGTCTTTCCGCTCCTGTTTTTTGGTTAAAGTGGCTAAATTAACAGCCAGAAAATAACCTCCGTTTTCTTTATCAAAATAAGTTTTAACAGGAAAGCCGTCGGGAACAAAAATCATCTTCATAATCGACCTAAGCACCTCGTCAGCTTCTTTAGAAATCTTTTCAGCTTCTTTCATTTTTTTGAAATGAGCAATATTTTTGCAGCCGACACGCCTCATTAAACAATCTATTACCTCCTGGGAATCAGTTTTTTTCTGGCCGCCAAAACCATCCCAGTCTAGCCATAAAGCAAGCAGTTCATTTTGGGGCGCTCTCTCCACTATATAGTTGCTAATCCAAGAAAATTGAATTCCAGAAAAAACTTCCGGCCAGCCAACCAGTTCCATAACCAAAGAATCTTCAATTCTTGCCAAATCATCTTTATCCAAAAGAAAATTATATCTTAAGCATTGCTGGCATTGGACAGACCAACTGTTGCGTAAAATAAATCTCAGTTTGCCAAAATTAAACCACCTTCGCCTATGAAAAGAGAATTCATTAAGACGCTTGCCGCAGGCTCCGCAGTTATGGTTCATTTCCACCTCCTTTTTAAAAATAAAAGACCCGCTATAAACATAGCGGGTCAGCCGCATTCTTGCTAGTAAATCTTTACTACCGGAATCTCCTTCCGCAAAGCCGCCTCCTCCTTAGTAAAAACCCTGTCCACTAAAATGCACGCCCGCAGACCTTGAATCCACTTTTCTTGGTCAGACTCAATAATTTTAACCAACAAACACCTAAGAAAAGGAAACCAGATTAATTCGAGATAGCGCAGCCCTAGGGATATAGCCGTATTGCGCGCCGTTTCCTCAGTAGCGTTATAGTTGAATTGCGCCACAATCGTCCGAGTTGCCATCTCGCCTCCTTTTTATTTTTTTGCCTTAAAAGAAATTTTTCCGTCTTCGCAGGAAATAACCACCTCGCTGTCCCCCTGAAAAGTCTCTATATGAACCGGTCGTCCCCAAAGAAAATTAATAAACTTCAAGGTGCCGTTGCGATATTTTTCGTCCAGCTCAAAACCGGTCCAATGGTGTTTTAGTAGCAACTCCCTGCCTTTATTAAAATTACCGTTTTCAGCAGTAATCCGAGGAACGTGGTGCCCCGCCATACTATGCTTGAGCAAAGTCCGTATTATTTCTGGGTCTTTTTCCACAATTATGTAACTAATTTCGCCGGTGTCGGTATTCTCTTCTTCGGCGTAAATATAGAGCTGCCTCTCATGAATGAAACGATTGGTAAAGAATTCCTCCACCGCCATTCTATCGGTGTAAGCCGCTCTGACTTCCATAATTTTTCTCCTTCCCAAACCAACCTTAGTATCCCAATTAGCCAGCTTGTAAAGGTCTCTTTCTTCTTCGTATTCTTGGCCGAATTGGCCTCTGTTCCAACGCTCTTCAACATTCTCAAAGAGAGCCAATCCTAAATGGTAAGGATTAAATCCGATACGCCGGGGACGAACCACCGCCGCATTATAATGGTTAAATATTCCATGCTCATCCGGTTTTAAAAAACCTTCGTCAAACAACCGACGCGTTACTCTGACGTGCCAGTATGAAGCCCAGCCCTCATTAAGCATTTTTGTCCGCCCCTGCGGCGCCAGACAGCGCGCCTGATTGCGCACCACTCTTAAAATATCTTTTTCCCAGGGCTCAAGAGGCCGAGGAGAGTTGTTAATAATATATTTTAAGAGATCATGCACCGGCTCCGGAGGAGTTTTGTTTGCTAGCCACTGAATATTTTTCTTAATCTGTTCTATTCTTTCCACTCTTTGTTTTTCATTCTCAAATTCAGAACCAACACCGCCCTTCTCCAAGCTTTCCAACTTGACTTTCTCTCTCTTGATTAGAAATTCCCTAGCCTGCTCGTCATCCGGCTCTTCCAAGAGGACGTCCGGATGCTGCTGCCATTGAATAGACATTGCGGCGTCAATCATCCTCTCAACGCAATATTTATTATACTTCTCCTCATAACCGCGGAACCTTTCTGCCGCCGCCTTTGCTTCAAGAGCAACATCCGTAAAGTTGCGAATTTTGCTCAAGTATCGGCTAGCGAGAAAGAAATCAACATGCCCAAAGACATGGGAAATAATCAGGGCGTTTAGGGCAAACGGATTGGTTTCCACCAGATACGCCTTGGGCATATCAAAGTTCCAAACCTGCTCATAAGGGATGCCGCCGCCCGTATGCTCGTAAATAGTGCGGTTACGTTCGTAATCGCGGCCAAAACTCCAATGAGAAAAATTGACCGGAAACATATAAGACATGCCCTCTAGCACTTTTTGGCTGGAAACAATTTCAAAAACAACATCCGTGGTCATCAGCCCCTCTTCTTCAAAAATCTCTCTAGATCTTTTTTCAATTTTTTCTAGCCGCTTCAAATCGGTTTCGTTCATTACTCCACCCACCTGTCTTTCTTGAGAAATTCTTTGAGCGCCGGCAAAATATTTTCTTTGCTTCTAATTTTCATTCCCAGAAACGGCAGGTTTTTTCCGCCGCTAACCGTCTCTAATCCTTTGTTTTCCTTATTTTTATGACTAATCAGATGAAAAGATTTGATGATTGTTGTCAGCAAAACGCTGAATCCCCCGATAAGGTCTTCTCCCGGACAAATCTCGGCGTAACCAAGCATGTTAATGCCCTTAGCCAAAAATATTTTAATGGATTCAATCGTCTTATCCGTGTCAAAATCCTCTCCGTCGGAAAAGTAAAAGCCGTAAATGTTCCAAGCGGACGGCGGGTACTCGCTGTCCACCAGTTCGCTGGCTAAATCAAAGGCGGTGTGGCTACAGGTGCCGCCGCTCTCGGCTGTTTTAAAACAAGTTTCCTCATCCACTAATTTGGCGGTGGCATGATGGATGATAAATCTTACATCCACTTTGTGGTAAATTTTCCGCAAAAACTCCACCAGCCAAAAAAGAATTGATCGCGCCAGATATTTTTTCATAATTGTCATGGAACCCGAAACATCCATCATCGCGATCATCACCGCGTTGGACTGAAGAGCAATATCATCTTCCAGTTTTCTATAACGCAAATCCCCCTGCTCAAAAATGGGAAATGGCTGGATTAAATCCCGGTCTTTTTCCGTAAAACTCTGATCTCTGACCAATTCTAGAGCCTGGCCTAAATCGCCATTGACCCGTTTTAAAGCAGTAAAACAAACTAATTCGTCCTTTACCGGCGATTGCTTTAAGCCTTCCTCCTTGAGATAACCAAGAAACGACCAAAATCTTTTGATGCCGTTTTTATAGCTGGCGTTCCGGTCCAACAGCGGCGGAATACCGGACATCTGCCGGCCCTTAATCTTAAATCCCAACACCACCTCAATCTCCCGCATCTCCTTTTCTTCCAGGCGCGGCAAACCGAGATCTTCCATCATCATCTGAATTATCTCTTCCAAATCTATTTCGGTCTCCAAATAATCATCGCCCGGCTTATCGCCCGGCTTATTAGAGCCCTTTGAGCCGCTTCTCTTACCAATGACATCATGGATGTCCCCCTCGCCTTGGCCTACGCCAATGCCCCGTCCCTTTTTTCCGGAACGGAAATAAGGAATGTCCAAACTTCTTATCGGCACCTTAACCTTCCGGCCCTTGCGGCTGCCGGTAATGATAGATTCTTGAGAAATGATGTCGGGCAGCTGTTTTTTAATGGAATCCTGGATTTTATCCCTGTGTCTCCTAGCGTCTTGTTTGCCGCGCTCGGCAAAACCATCGGAAACAATGATAGGCATAATCTTTCCTCCTTCTTGTCCGCCGGTTGGCGGTTGTCAAAAAACCAACTACAGGATAAAACTTTTTTATTAAAAAAGCGAGGCTGTTGCCTCGCCAAAGGCGGACGCCTCGCTTGTTTTTTACTCCTTAAGAAATGCCGCCGCCTGCTCCATTAATTCCTTGGCGCAGGTGTCGCAAAAATTATCCCCCTTCAACGCTTCCTGCAAATCATGGCTTCTTTTGCGCGATTCCTCATTTTGCGCTTTCTCTTGGGAGAGCACCAGCGTCATCGTATGCTTAGTATCATCCAAAAGCTTTTTTTCCACGGCTCTTGCCAACGGCCTGTAAGTCGTATAGCTGAAATTTGGGCTGGATGCTCTGACTTCCAAAATTTCACCGCGAAAACTATCCGCCATTGATTCATCAATCGGAATAAACTGCTCAATAGAGCGCATTAGTTTCACATCGGGTTGTTTTAGTTCGCCGGTCCGCGGATCCCGTTCCGCGTCCACAATATGATGGCCGACAAATTTTCTTTTTTGGCTGCGCCACAGCTCAATCTCTTTAATATATTTGTTAAACAACTCTTTTGCTAAATCATCATAAGCTCTTAGAAACGCCTTACTGACAGCCTTTAAAGCGTAATCTCGATACTCGCCGACAACGCTGTCGCCGTCCACCGAGGATAAAAGCTGGGAAAATTTTTCCTTTTGCTCATCGGTATATCCGGTCCGGTGGTCAGAAAAACTCTTTAACGCGCGCAAAACGGTCAGTGGGGTCAGACAACCGTTCTTATGCTTCTGCTCCGCCAAAGCGATGTTGATTGCGGAAAGAATGTCGCGGGGGCTGGCGCCAAACATTCCCTCTCTTTTGGAAAGATCGGGGTCGGACTGCCCTTCTTTTCTTAATGCCCGGACGTCAACCGGCATCAAATCCCGTTCTTCCAGTTCGGTTAAAGCCGCCTCGCCGTTATAAAGCTTCATCTTGACCACTTTAGAGACATTTTGGCTGTTTTTCTCCTGATATCTTGTCAAAACGGCAAACATTGCCCCTATTTCCAGCGCTCCGGGAGCGATATGGATTTTACCCAAACGCTCCAACGCGCTCTCTTTTTCAATCAGCTTGCGATAAATTTTTACCTCATCACTGATGCGCAGGGAGTAAGGAACCGAAACTACATAAATCCGGTCCTGCAATGCCTCATTTTCTTTATTGGAAGAAAATTTCTTAAATTCGGCCAAATTGGTATGCGTCAAACAATTGGTATCAATGTAAATATGCGGAAAGCCGGAGCCGGTGATTTTAATGCGCCGCTCCTCGTTCAAGCTGATGAAGACCCGCAAAATCTTATGGTCGTTCTTCAGCCACTCAATTCCCTCAAAAATTCCCCGATTGGATCTGCAAATTTCTCCGTTTAAAGTATAGGCAAAAGGATCATTCGGACCACGGTTGGGATCGGCCAACACGGTTAAATTTTCCTTTCCAGTCAGTTCGGTAATATCAGCCGCCTTATCATCAGTTGGCTCGTGAGAAGCAATGCCTCTGGAATCTCTAATGGAAAAGGTGAATTCTTCCACCGGAAAATCGCCCCAGCGGACCACCCCGTCATCCTCCACGAATTTGCCAAATTTATCGCTTTTCATTAAGTGATAACGGCAGACCGGACACAAATCGCCCTCGATATTAATTCCTAATTCCTTGCCTATTTTTTCCTTAAGATCTTTGGGTAGAAGATGCAGTGGCTCCTCATGGATAGGACAGCCTTTTATGGCAAAAATCGGTTTTTGCTGGCTAACAAGAGCTTCTTTTAAAAGTTCCGCAATGGAAGATTTGCCGCTTGAAGTGGGCCCCACCAACAACAAAACTTGTTTGCCGGTTGATAAGCCGGCCGCTCCTGCTTCCCAAAAGCTAACCAGCCGGCTGATGGGCTCAAAAAGACCAAATAAACTTTCTGAAAAAAGTTTAAACTGATATTTAACCTCCTTCTCGTCAAAAAAACGCCTTTGGTCTTCCGGAATCAGCTCTTTGCCATAACACAAAATAGTTTCCAGCAAACGCGACGGCGCATTTTTGGCTACTGAAGGCTCTTTGGTCAGCAAATCAAGATATTGTCTGAAAGTAATCTCCCTTGTTTTTCTGTGCCTCTCGCGTTTTTTTTGCGCGTCTTGCTCAATGATGCCGTTAATATCCAACCTGCGCCCTCTCTCTTCTGTCATCTCGGCGTCTCCTGTTTTTAGAATGAAGTTTTCAAAGATCGGTACGCCCTGATAAATCTAATATAATCTACCATTAAGTCAAATTAGAACAGAGACTAAGGCACATCTTTCCAAGATTGAATTGTAATGCCTCCGGTCGGCTCTACCGCCAGCCGAATCTCTGTTTTTTTGACCACATTAGCAATAGTGCTAGAAATATCTATCAGCCGATTGCCTCCGCCTAAATCAGCAACAGTAAAATAACAGGTCTTGCCGGCTAGAGTCAGATTGTCACTGCCGGTATAACCAGATACCCGCCTAATCATTAACAAAGCTTTTTCCGCGCAACCATTGTTAAGCGCCGCCCCCTCGGAAGACTGCTGGGCTATTACCGTCCCTCGCAAAGCATTAATATTTAATAAAATAAACGAGCCGGCTGCCACCAAACTAATTATGCCAACCACGATCACGCTGGCTAAAAGAACTTGCCCTTTGTTATTGCAAGTTATATCTAAGCGATGATGTAACATAAAATTTTCTGGAAAAGCGTCCGGCCGACAAAGCAAAAGTCGCTCTCACCGATCCGGGAGTGCCCACTTGGGAAACATTAGCAAATAATAGGTTAGCAACTGTTATCCTGTTAGAAGTCAAGGGCACCGGCGCCATTGTCCCTTCTTTCATAATAATATAGCCGTTCTCCAGCTTAAAGATAGTGGGGTTTTTAAAGCTATCGCCCATTGCCAGAGAGAGAGTGCTGCTAGCACTGCCCAACTCCGGCACATTAACGCTGTTAGCTCCGTTTATCGCCCTGCTGATTACCTCGGAGATTCTCCTCCCCTCTAAAACCACCACATTAACGCTCTCCCCCCGCGCTTTAACATCTACGGAAAAAAACATCAGCGTAGCCACAATAGGCATTATCACCGCCACCAAACCTAAATAAACAACCGTCTCCAAAAGAGAGACTCCTTTATTCATAATTTATGCCGGTGGAGTTTCTAAAATATCCGGAGCGACTATTTGAATCTCCGGATCAGAGATTAATCCCACAAACATTTTTTGCACTAACGGGCTGTAATCGGCCTGCGAGGGGGTGCCCCGCAAGTTAACAGTGGAAATATTAGTTGGGCTTAAATCGTTAGAAACGTCCCACACCTGAAAATCCTTGGCGGAATCGCTGGTCATTAAAAATATAAGTTTTTCTGTAGCCGCAAAAGAAATGTGAAAAATATCGGCATTACTGCCGCTCCAATAAGAAGTTGATAAAATAAGAGGCGAGGCCGGATTAGTTATATCCACGATATAAAATCCATTACTGCTAGCACAGCCCACATAGGCTCTAGTACCAGTAATATCCAAAGAAAGGGCGTTGCCGCAACTATTAGCTGGCGGAGAAGCAGTTAGCTGCAGTGAAGCCACTTGAGCGGGCAAAGAAGGATTAGAAATATTTACCATCCTTAGAGTGCCATCCCCCACTGCCGCTAAAACATAATTACCGGAAATTCTAACAGCATTCACCGCCTTACCGGAAGAACTTAGAGTTATTTGCCCTAACAAAGATGGCAGGGCCGGATTACTAATATTAAAAATATAAAGATTGCCCTTGTCCCTGCCAAGAGCTAGCAAGCTTCCATCGCTATTAATATCGCTTGCTAATCCGTCATCTTGGCCGGATAAATTAAAAGATCCCACTAATTGCGGTTGGCTCTTGTTAATAATGCTTATAACCTGCAATTCCTGGCTTTGAGAACCAGAGGCAATAAAAGCATAGTCCCCATAAACAGAAATATTGTTGCTATTGCCGTCTAAATCCAAAGAACCTTTCATCACAATCGCCGGCGCCTTCACAATATCAAAAATAAAAAACTCTTTGCCATTGCTGTTTTCGCTGCCAAAATAAACATAATTGCCCTTAGTCAATACCGCCTTTACTTTATGGTTGTTAGAGCCGCTGTTTTCGGGAGTGAGGTTAAAATCGCCGCTATATTGAGGATTAGACCAGTCTTCATAAGTAGGAAACCAGTTACGAAATTCGGTCACTAATTTTATCTCGTTATTATCGGGCCATACGACCGCCGCTTCCACTAATTTTCTGTCAATAGCAGGGGAAGAGATTCTTAATTCTCTGGTAAAAAGATTATCCACCACATCCGGAGCCCCGACTGCTAACGCCCAACGCCCATCTTCTATTTTCAAGCCATGGGTGCCGTCAACTAAATCAAAAAAATCGGCACCTCTTATATCTTTGACGGCTTCTATGGCTTCTCTAGCTAAATCAGTTGCTTTGCCAGTATTGACGGAACGGGCGCTTATATTCTGGCTGAAAATAATTTCCCCGATGACAATAACCACCACTAAGGCCACAATACCTAAAGCTGTGATGCCTTCTAATAAAGAAAAACCCCCGTCATATCTCTCTTTTTTATTCGCATCATTAGCATGTATTAGCATAATTAGCATCGCTTACTAAAAAGTCACCACACCTTGCTGATTGATAGTGATAATAGCAAAATTTCCAACAATGCCAGTTAAAGTAACCGAACCTGTCTGATTGGGCAATCCGGTAAACTTGGCAAAAATTACTTGTGATAATCCGCTGAAGGTTATATCTAATGGAATGGGAAAAACCTGATCAGAAACAGCATTAAAAGAAATAAAACTTGAACCTTTAAATATAATCACCTTCCCCGATTCTATTTTTATGCCCCAATCGGAATCGCCATCGCCGGATCTTGCCAGAGCTTGCGCCTGATTCAGCCCTTGAACAACAGCATTAACCGCCACCGACAAATCGTTGCTGTAGCCAAAGCCCCGATAGGAGGGAAGAATAATCGCTGAAACAACTATTATCAAACCGACAACGATTATCATCTCAAAAAGAGAGAAGCCGCGGTTAATCATGTTATAATTATCCTATAAAAAAAAAGTTATGCAAAAAAAAGAACTCGCCTTAGGCGAGTTCTTTTTTTAAAATCCGTCCATTCCTCCCATGCCCGGAGGTGGCATATGTGAATGCCCGCCAGCCGGTCCGCCAGCTGGCGGAGCAGGAATCTCGGCCACCACCGCTTCGGTGATTAAGAACAAAGAAGCGATAGAGATAGCATTATCAAAGGCGGCGCGGACAACTTTGTGCGGATCAATAATACCCATCTCAAAAAGTTGGCCGTAAGTTCCCATCAAAGCGTTAAAGCCATAATCCTCGCTCTGCCTAATCACCTTATCCAAGACCACGCCTGAATCATAGCCGGCATTGCGGGCAATCTGTTTAATTGGAGCAATCAAACCCTCATAAACAATCTGGGCGCCGGCCAAACGAGCTAAATCATCTTTGGAATTCTTAGCAAAACCGTTCATCAGCTTATTAACTGCCTGGGCCGCCCGGACAAAAGCCACACCGCCGCCGGGAACAATGCCCTCGGCCACAGCCGCTTTGGTGGCCGCCACCGCGTCCTCCACTCTATGTTGAGCCTCTTTCTGCTCTGTCTCAGTCACCGCGCCAACCTTAATAACCGCCACGCCGCCGGATAATTTACCCAATCTTTCCTGCAATTTCTCTTTATCAAAATCAGAGTCGGTTTGCTCCAGTTGTTTTTTTATTTGAGCGATTCGGTCCTCAATCCTTTTCTTGTCGCCTTTGCCACCCACAATAGTAGTGTTGTCCTTAGTGGCCACTACCCGACGGGCTTCGCCTAGAGCGGTAATGTCCACTCCATCTAATTTCCTGCCTAAATCTTCGGAAATAAACTCAGCGCCGGTTACCACAGCAATATCCTCCAGCATCTCTTTGCGCCTGTCACCAAAGCCCGGAGCCTTGACCGCCAGCACATTAAACACTCCTCTTAACTTATTAACCACCAATGTCGCCAACGCTTCGCCATCAATATCATCAGCGACAATCACCATCTCTTTTTTACCGCTCTTAACAATCTTTTCCAGCAAGGGCAGCAGGTCGTTAATAGAAGAAATTTTCCTGTCGGTTACTAAAATATAAGGATCATCCAGAGATGCCTCCATTCTTTCCGGATTGGTCATCATATAAGGAGAGACATAACCGCGGTCAAACTGCAGGCCTTCTACCACCTCCTTAGAAATTCCCAAAGTCTGGGATTGCTCAACAGTCACCACTCCGTCTTTGCCGATACCGCCAATAACATCCGCAATTAATTTGCCCACCTCTGGGTCACGGGAAGAGATAGTCGCCACTTGAGCAATTTTCCCCTGGTTGTCAGTCGGCTGAGAAATTTTCTTCAAGGAATCTAAAACAATGGCTTTGGCTTGATCAATACCATCTTTAAGCAAAATTGGATCAATACCGGCCGCCACTCTTTTGACGCCTTCATTAATAAAAGCCTGAGCTAATACGGTGGCGGTAGTGGTGCCATCTCCGGTAGCGTCGCCAGTTTTAGAGGCCACCTCTTTAATCAGCTCCACACCAATATTCTCCACCTTGTCCTCCACCTCAATTTCCTTAGCAATTGTTACGCCGTCATGAGTGATAATAGGAGAACCATAGCTTTTTTCCAAAACCACCGCCCGGCCCTTGGGGCCCAGAGTCACCTTGACCGTGTTAGCTAATTTATCAACTCCCCTTTGGAGAGCTAACCTCGCTTTTTCGTCAAATAATATTTGCTTCGCCATAAAAATATTTTATTTTTATAAAATTATTCCAGTATCGCCAAAATATCAGTTTCTTCCGCCACCAAGTATTTTTTGCCTTCAATTTCAATCTCATCCGGACCATACTTTTTAAACAAAACCGAATCGCCCACCTTAATCGCCATCGGCATCACCTCCCCCTTTTCATTCATCTTCCCCGGACCGACGGCAACCACTCTTCCCCTAACTGGCTTTTCTTTTTCGGCGGTGTCTGGAAGCACAATGCCCGATTTGGTTGTTTTTTCCTCATCGACTGCTTCTAAAAATAAATGATTGGATAATGGTTTAATATTTTTCATTGATTGGCAGTATAAACAAACCAGCAGAAAATGTCAATAACATCCTTCAATATCAGACGATCGTTTAATGTTGAAGGATGATCTTGAAAAAAAGGATGTTATAAAAAAAATGGAAAACCCGCCTTCCAAGGCGGGAAAAATATTAAAAAAACTACTCAGAAAATGCAGTGACATCCGTGATGGCTTGATTGATAAGCTCTTCCAGTTCTTTGGCTACAAAATGTTGTGCTGTGGCGCTGGCGTGGCGCCGCCGATGTTTTCTTATTTTAGGCGCTTCCAGGCTGATAATAAATCTCACGTGAGGATAACGTAGCCGATGTTTTTTTAAGGAAGATGACGTCAGACAAGATTTAATCTGAAGAGGCAGAGCCAAACCGCAATCTAGAAATATTAAAATATCCACCCCTCCCTTATCTAAACTATCGTTTTTATTAGCGTGTTGGCAGTAAACGATTTTCCTGCCATTTCGGAAAGGCTTTTTGGAGCGTCTCCAGTTTTCAATAATTTTTACAATCGTCAACTCAGCCTTTCGGCCTTGGTCTTCGTCATAGCTCAAGCATCGGCCCTCCTTTTGGATTAAACCAGAGCCTCACTTCATTTTCTCCATAGCAGGTTTGTGAATGTGCCCCGCCGTATCTATTTATACTATGGCTAATTGTTGCCGTCTGTAAATATCTAACAACTTTTTCCACAGCATCGCCCAGTCTGTCGGATAAAATTTTTTCCAAAAAAAACTTTATATGGCTTGGCTGGAAATTATCCATCCTTAAATCTGACCTGCCTAAATTGGCATTGGATTTTATCCAATCTTCATTAGCCGAATAAAAATCATAAAAAAGCTCTTCGCCCCATATAGGCATTAGATTGTTATATAAAAGAAAATCATAATTAGTGTGGGGAAAACTCAACCGAAAAGTCTCTTTGGTAATAAAATGATTGAAACAAAAACCGTCGCGCGGCCGGTTAATTTTTCTTCTCCAACCCAACAGCCCGAAAATCATCAGACAGAAAAAACGGGCGGTAAAAAGTCGGCCTTTCTTGGCCGCCACTAGAACATCAAAATCTGAATTAGTATGGAGCCGGCCTAAAACCAGAGAACCGGAAGCTATTACCATCTCCGCAAAAGGCAAGTGCCGAAACAGCCACGCTTTTCTTAAAAATTTCTGCCATTTTTGGTCGTATAAAACCTGATTGTCCATTTACAGCAACGTCTCTTGCTCTTCTTTCGGCTTATCCAACTGCACCGCCTCCACGCCAATTCTCTCGCCCCCAATTTTCAGCACATCCTTATCCACTTTAGCCAGCTCCTTATAAGCAGAGTTATAAGAATTAACCGCCGTACCCAAATGCCCTCCCAGCTTCTGCATATAATCCTCGTAAGAAGCAAGATGCCTGCCTAAATCCTGAACTTTTTTAATGATTTCTTTGGCTGATTTTTCTATCTGCTGGGCTTTCATGCCCTGCAAAACCGTCTGCAAGTAAGCGGTAAAAGAAGTTGGGGAAACGATAATTACTTTTTTATCCTTGTAAGCGTACTCAATCAAATCTCTGGTGCTGGCCTTGACCGCTCCCACCTGATTAACCAGCAAATCGTAATAAATCGCCTCGGCCGGAATAAACATAAAAGCAAATTCGGTCGTCCCCTCCTCCGGCCGAACATATTTTGATGTTTCGTCAATGCGGTTTTTTAAATCCTGTTTAAAAACCTTTTCCAACCGCACCCGCTCCTCATCCTCCCGGCTCTCCAGAATACGATTGTAATTTTCCAAACTAAATTTAGAATCGATCGGAATCATTTTATCCTGATAAAAAATCACCGCGTCCACGATAGCCCCGTCCTTAAATTCGTACTGCATCTGATAAACTCCCGGCGGAAAAACATTTTTCAGCAAAGTCTCCAGATAATACTCCCCCAGCACCCCTCTCTGCTTGGGATTTTTCAGAACATCTTGCAAACTTTTTAATTGATCGGCAAAGCCCACCACCTGTTTATTAGTTTCATCCAGCCGCACCAGCTTTTCCGTCACTTCTTTAATAATGCCGGCGCTGTCGCCAAACTGCTTTTGCATCATTCGCGCCGACTGCTGAAAATGAGAGTTAAGCATCCGGCTCAACTCATTCATCTGGTTTTGCAACATCAGTAGAGATTGGCCATCATTTTTTGGCTGAGCTAGTTTTTTATTCAAGAAAAAAATCATCGCCCCAAAACCAGCCGCAACAATTAAAATAATTAACAGAAAAGACAACTCCATCAGTTAAACACTAACTAAAAAGTGCCCTAAGTCAACTATCAACAACCCGGACCGAAAGGTAAAATTTCGCAATAAATAGGCCTTAATACTTTTATTTGGACAGAAGAGGTAAATGTTTTGCCTCCGGCATTAGAACAACTCAAGGTAAAACTCTTGGTGGCCGGCACATCAACTGCCACTGATCCGGAAACCTGATCTACCCCACCCACCTCGCTAATAGTGCAGGTATCGGCATTATTACAAGACCAGACTAAAGTAGAGGTTCGGCGCGGAAAAATAATTTGGTTAGGATTGGCAAAAAAAGAACAAGTGATATCGCCAAACTTCAGATCATCGTCCGGCTCCGGTTCTCCGGCAATGCAAGTAGACTTAATCCAACCTACAACATCCGAACCCCAAGCCCAACCGGAAAAACTGCAACCGGCTAAAGGATCATTAACTTTTTCAGTGCTAAATAAGGCTCCGGAAAATTTTATCCAGCCATCCCAGCCGCCGGCATTGGCATGCGGGCCGCCGGAACAATTGTCTTCATCTTCGGCGCCGGCGCAGGCCCTCGCCCAACCGGTAATCTTTCCAGTAGTTGAATCTAATCTGGCTGAATGGCTGGGAGCGCCGGGAAAACCGCTTAAATCTCCAAACTTTATCCAGCCGATATTTTCTGACCAGGCATAACCGCTAAGTTCGCTGGAAACGCCGTCTATAACCACCCCGTAATTAGGACCGGAAAATTTTATCCAGCCAATAGTCTCCGACCAGCCGTAACCTCTAGCCAGCTCCGCTTGAGCTAAGCCGTAACCAAAAAAAACAACAAAAAAAAGAAAACTGGCGGAGAATAGGATTAATCCCGCTCTTTTAATCATGAGTATAAAGGCCGGGAGTGCATCCAGAAGGCGTAGCATTCCAGCAATTTTTACTACTGGAGGAAATATCCAGTGTTAAAATCCGAAAATTGGTTAATTTGCCATTCTGGCAAGTCAGAGCCGTCGTAATTCTAATATCGCCAATACTGGCGCTGTCATCGGCGCAATAACACTTCGTACCCTCCCAATTACAGCCGGCTGGCGAATCCGGCCACTTATCCTTGAAAACCCCGCCGAGAGTAATGCCCCCCCGAGCGGTCAGATTCTTCACCTCTAAATCCCCCGCCTTGACCTGCGTTTGGGGACCGATATTTATCGGCGCCGGTACATTACCGGCCGGAGGCGGCAACTGCGG
>CAYJWP010000001.1:141538-152670 GCA_964373915.1 uncultured Candidatus Saccharibacteria bacterium
TAAACATATTTTTATTTTATTTTTTATTTTATTTAAAAGAGACTGCCAAAAAATCTTGATATCGACCTCACCGTTCTAACCACAACGCTGACCACCGCTGTTGCCGCGCCAGAAACACCGCTAGAAGACGAACTGCCAATCAATCCGGTGGTTGTATATAAGTTGCGGTCGCATCCAGAAGGCGCCGAAGACCAGCATCTTTTCTCCCTTGAAGAAATATCAATATTAACCACTTTTAAATTGGTAACGGTGCCGCCGTTGCAAGTAATGCCGATAGTTAACCGAACACTGCCGATGCTGGAATCATCGCTGGCGCAATGGCACCTGGTTCCCTGCCAGGCGCAGGCGCCGCCGATTTGCGACCATGAATTCCTTAACACTCCCCCCAAATTAATGCCAGCCGCCTTGAAACCATCAACGCTTATATCTCCACTCTTGGTTTGAGATTGAACACTCATATTAAGCGGCCCCCTGACATTGCCCTCCGGAGGCGACAGCAACGGATCAGCATAAGCTTCGGCAGAGAGATAGGAAAAAGCCCCAAAAACAATAAACATAAACGCCAATAAAAATTTTTCCACTAAATTAATTATACCGCTAAAAAAGAGCTTGTTGTGGATAACTCCATAACGAACCCGTGATAAAATTAGGTAAAGGTCGGTTAGCTAATTTAAATCAATGAAGCCAAAAGATTTTTTGTGTTGGGTTGGATGGGTCCTGCTGGTGCTCGGTTTAGTCGGCTATTTTGTTGGCGCCGCCTGGTCGCCGATTTGGAACTTTTCCTACGGCGAAAATATAGCCCACATAGTTTTGGGTGTCGTAATGCTAGCGGTTGTCTACTGGTCTAAAGACGCCAATCTAATGAAATGGTTGACTGTGCTCGTGGGAGTGGTGGCTCTTTACTTTGCCGTTTACGGTTTTGCCGTATCCAGCAACTATTACAACTTAGGCAGTTTAGAAACCTTAGACAATGTGGCTCACCTCGTCATCGGTGTATGGGGTCTCTGGATTGTCTGGGGAAAGAAAAAATAACTTTCAAAAATTAAATAAAAAATATCCCGAGCGTGAGGCTGGGGATATTTTTATTATTTGATACTACTTCAACACTCTCACCAAAAACTGCCCTGAACCAAAAGACACCATGTGATCGCCGACAGTTTTCCACCTATGCTCTATTATCTTCTCCTCGCCTCCACTAATGGCTCCGGAATCCCGATTGCCATCCCCCCAATCAATATCATAATCAGCTAGAGATGAGCTGTTGCCCCGCAATAAAAATGATGCCTTCTCATCAACTCTAATAGCTACCGCCACCATCAGCGAAGCATCCTGCTGATTTTTTATGCCATTCAGACCAATGCTTTTACTTAAAGAATCCAGCGCTTTTTCCGCCTGCTTTTGGGCAGTAGCCACCAAAGAGTCGCTAACATCGTTCAAAGTTTGTAAAGCCGCCTCTTTCTGATTTTCAACAGCGCCATCAATGGTGCCTTTTATTCCTCCGGCATTTTTATTTACAGCTTTCTTTACGGCTTCAACGATCGAATCGCCTTCCAGAGGCCAGTTTTTGCCAACGCTAAAAGTTTTAGAAAAATCCCAATCCAACCACCAGCCGGTTACTCCGACTACCACTCCCGCTAAAACTAACGCCCAGAAAATTCTGTAAATCATTGCCCTGCATAAAAAGTAAATTCTAAAATAATTAGATAAACGAAAAATAAAAACAGAATGGCAATGGCCGCCCAAATCAAAGTCTTTATATTAAGCATTACTTATATACTAGCAAAAACCACATAGCCATGGCGATAATCATCGCCCACACCTTACTGCGGACGTCCGAAGAAAATATTTTTTTAGGCTCACGATTAACAAATTTATCGCGCAAAAAAACACTGATTCTGTTTTTTAAATCATTGATGTCTTCCACAGGCTTTAAATGCCCGCTTCTGGCAACAGAAATTACCCCCCTCTCCTCTGAAACCACAATCGCTAGAGCATCGGAAATGTCGGATATGCCTAAGGCAGCGCTATGGCGGGTGCCAAATTTCCCTATCTGCCCTAAGTCTTGAGATGGCGGCAGATGAACGCCAAATCTGACGATTTTATCCCCTTCAATTATTACCGCTCCATCATGTCCGGGAGAAGAAGGGTCAAAAATACTCTGTAAAATCGCCTCTGAAACTTCTCCATTGAGGTGGTAGCCCCCCTGTAAATGACGCACCAGTGTCTCCCGCCCTCTAATCACAATAATCAAACCGATTTTTTGCTTAGCCAAACGCTCGCAAACATTAACAATATCATCAACTAAAGTGGAAGAAGTATTAAGCATTTTCTTGCTCTTCCAACCGCCGCCCCAAAAAGCTATCAGTTCAAAAAAACGCCTCAACTCTTCCTGGAAAATAATCACCATCCCCAAAATTAAAATCCCGAAGAATGACTGCAGAACGGAGAAAGTCAAACGGAGGTCAAAAAAAACCGCCAAAAAATAAACAGCCGCTAAAGTCAGCAGGCCGGAAAAGACGAAAAAATAGCGGCTATTTTTCAGTAATATTATCAGCCAATAAACAAGAAAAGTGATAATGATTATATCCAAAACGTCCGCAAGGTAAAAACCTCCCAGAAAATCTGAGATAAGTGGAATGGGAATCTTGAGCAAAAAATTGTTTATTTAATTTCTATAAAAGGCAAAGGACGAAATGGGTCGTCCATACTAAACCTAACATTAATTATATTCTCAACACCCTCTTTTACCACAACCCCCGCTACATCCACCGTTCGGTCGCGCCCCACCCTCTGCCCGCCGACGACAAAAATATCGGAGAAAACAATACGAACTTGATCGTAATTAAGAGCGGCCATTTCCGTCTCTATTAATTGGTGCTTGTCACCCGAAGCGCTTAAGTCCAGCAAACTCAAAGGCCTGACGCCGTCATAAACTAAAAACCAGGAATCTTTGCTAGGATTGTGAAATAAAATCTGCTTTAACTCCAAATTTGCTTCGGAATTGCCGCTAACAAGGACGGCTCCATCGGTAACCCCCGCGGTTATTACTATTTTCACCAAACTCTTACCCTTCTCAGGCGCAGAAACAGACTTGTCGCCTACACCGCCAACAGACGGCAAGGGCTCGGCCGCCTGCCCTCCATCATTATTGTTAACACCCTCAGAAAACGAGGGAGTTAAAGCCCCCTCTAACCAATCTCCCACGCCCCCCACATTAAGAAAATACAGGGCGGCAACAACTATCACCGCCAAAGAAAGAATTCCCACCCAGCGGTTTTGAGGAGGTTGGTAATTGTCTTGCGGCTGGTTTTGGACCAGCTCGCTTTGAACCGGCTGAAACTGGTCTTGATTTTGGTCTTCCATAATGGAAGCATATTAAGCTAAAACAAAAAATTAATCAAGTGACGCTAAATTTTTCTCCAATATCTGGCTGGCTAAAACAGCTGCGGCCACAATTAAAAGATAAATCCCTAGCAACAGCTGGAAACCAATGTTGGGATCATACATTCCTAATATAAATGCCGAATACCAAGAAACAATAGAGATGGCTCCCATAGCAAAAGCCAATTGGCGTTCTTTTTTCAACTCCCCTTTTTCATGCGGATGCTTCTCGCCAAAAGAAATTTTTACCAGCCGCGGCGAGATGTAAAGATTAAGAAAAGCGCCGTTTAATATAATAATGCCCACAATAATCACTTTGACTAAAAATTTGGGAGTTTGGTTCAAAATATCCGCATTGGGCAAATAAAGGCCGATGCCGGTAATCACTAACACAGCCAAAGCAAACCAAATAATCTGGGAAAGTTTTTTAAGCACATCCGCCTCCCATTCGGCGATGCGAAAATCTTTGAGAAATTTAAAAAATAAAATATCGGCCACTGTTGCTCCGCCTAACCCCAACGCCGCCCCGATGGCATGAAAGATAACAATCGGCTGGCGGTATTCCCTTAAAAGATAAATAAATCCGAACTCCGAACCAAATAAAGCGTAGAAGAAAATAATCACGCATAATCCAGCCGAGGCCAGGCACCAAGTGCACCACTCCTTAATAAGAAAGGCTTGGATAAAAGTCAGGTAAAAAGAAAAAAGCAGAGCGCCGATGGTCGTCCCCAAAACCAAAAAGACTATGAGATCGGAAATTAAATAAGGAAAGGAAACGAAAAAAAGATAGCTTAAAGTAACCAGCCCGTAATAAGCCATGCCGATTAGCTCCACCGGCAGGCCTAAAAACTTTGAATACTCACCCTTGACTACGGCATCGCAATCAAAATTAACCGGGCAGACAAAATGTTCGCCCTTTTTCTTTTTGTGGCGGATAAAAAAAGAAAGCATAAAACCGGCAAAACCAGCCAGCGCCACTAAAGAATATAGAAAAAGGCTCTGCATCTGCTTTAATTATAACAGACAATGAAAAAATTTATTATTTTTGTTTTATTCGTTTTGTTGGCCAGCGCCGCTTGGTACTTGTTTTTTAATCAAAAAAACGAGCTATTGTTTGTTAAAAGTAGCCCCTCTGAAAACTCGCCTCCGCCACTCCCCCCCGCCCCAAAAGACATTATGGCTTCTATAAAAAATATACCAATCGCCAAGGAGGCAACCACGGTTGATATTGAAAAACCAAAAGAAATAAACGCTGTCTATGTGACCGGTGAGGTTGCTCTCGCTCCTGCTCTTTTTGAGAGATTAATAGATTTGGCTAAAAATTCCGAAATAAATTCCATGGTTATTAATATCAAAGATGGCAGCAGCGTTTTTCTAAACAAAAGAATGACGGGCATCGTTCGCCGCCTGCGGGAAGAGAAAATTTATCCCATCGCACGCATAGTTTTGTTTCAGGACAACGAATTGGCCGCCAGCCGGCCGGATCTGGTATTGAAAAATCCCGATGGCTCCATCTGGGGCAAAAAAGGATACTCATGGGTGGATCCCGCCAGTAAAGAAGTTTGGGATTATAATGTGGATGTTTCCATCAAAGCGTTGGATATGGGTTTTGAGGAGATTAACTTTGACTACGTCCGTTTCCCCGATGGCAATATCAATGATATTGTATATCCTTTTTACACCTATGATCGCTTCAAAAAAGATGTAATAAATGAGGCGGCTGGATATATCAACTCCAAGATAAAAGAGAAATATTCCGATAGGACTATCTCTTTGGATATTTTCGCCTACACTTTTCTCCGCACTTATGATGTTGGCGTCGGCCAGAAACTGACCGAGTTAGCGCCGCTTTATGATGTTGTGGCGCCGATGATTTATCCCTCCCATTATTCCGCCGGCAACTTCGGCTTTGAAAATCCAGCCGAAGAACCCTATCAGGTTGTTCTGCAAACTATACGGGCGGGCATTGCCCAACTGCGGGAAAAAAATATAATCATCCGCCCTTGGCTGCAGGATTTTAACATGGGAGCGATTTACGGCATAGAAAAAGTTTCCGCCCAGATTCAAGCCGCCAAAGACGCCCTCGGAGAAAACTACTCCGGCTACATGATGTGGAATCCGAATAATGTTTACGAAATAAATAAATATTTAAAACCCGGGGATAGTTCTTAGCCTTCTTAAATCTTCTTGTCTTTGCCTTTCCGCCTGCTTTTTTCTGAATAAATCTAACTGCTTTTCAGTCGGCCACTTGAGATTTGGATAAAGCGCTTGCGTGTCATTATGAAAAGTTCTTAAATTCCCTAACTCTTCATAAAGATCGGGACAATCGGTGGCTAGTTTAAGCAGTCTTTGCTCCAGCTCTTTTTGGTCCATTTCTCCTCCAAAACCGAAATCGGTAGATTCTCTGATACGCGTGCCCAATACCGTGTGAGTTTCAAAAAATGGCAACAAAGCAGCCTCCACATTCAGCACCTGATCAGCAAAGCTGGTGGGACGGCCGCTTTTCTGCTTTGAACAACTCTCTTCAAAGGCCGCAATGGTAAACTTAACCCTTTCTTCAGGGGATTCCCTTAAAAAGTCTGCCGCTGTTACAGATGCGGCAAGTAATCCCAAAATCTTTCTGGCATTTCTAAGACAACCCATACTAATTCTTTTACCCAATCCCTCCGTTACTTCCTCCGCCGCTTTCCCGGCAGCTTTTTTGGCTATATTTTTACCTGAACTTTTTGCTAAACATTTTTCAGCTAAATCTGTTTGCGCCTCCAACAATTCGGCCTCTCTTCTCGCTAATAGCTCCCGTAATATTTTTCTTCTAAAAGGCTCTGCATTAGGATCAATTTCTTTAATATTTTGTAGTTGTTTTGACAAATCGACTTTCAAACCGTTAAGACTGTCCAGTTCCCTACTATATTTTTTTTGTTTTTTTAAAAGATCATCTAAATAAGATTCTTTTTGTTTCTTTAAAAAACTGTTAGTCTCTTCGGCTATATCATTCCTGACGTCTTTTATTTCGTTATTAATTTTACCTAATCTATAGATACGAGAGTCAATCCTGCCATCAACATCTGACATTGCTACTTCTATAGCGTAAGTAGTTTCTTGATTAGTATCAGGAATGTTAATTAGGTTTTTCTTAAGATTTTCTATCTTTTCTTTTAATTCAGCCACCGAGGACGTTGGGCAACTTTCTTCAGAATCAGCTGAAACCAAAACCGCTCGCGAGCCTTTTAAAGCTAACATGCTCGCCACTGCTAAAACCCCCGCCACAATCAAAACCATCGCTGGAAAAAATTTGTGTTTAGGCATCTTAAATTAATTATAGCAAATTCTACTGCTCACCACCACTAGTTGGAAGCTTGCCTCCCTTTTTAAGCTCGAGCACTCTCTTCTGCGCTTTATCCAGTTCCTTTTCTATTTCGTTTAATTCTTCAACGAAGTCGGGGACGGTTATCATTCCTTCTTCAAATAATTTTTCCAATAATTCTACCTCCGCTTTTAATTTATTAGCCGAATCCAGCAATGCTTTCGCCCATGCTGATCCGGCTAGCTCTCTGTTTTTTAGGTCGTCCGCTAGGGCTTGAGTGGCGTCAATAAGAGCGGCGAGGAAAAGAAAGCAGCCGGCTGTTTTTGATGGACTAATTTTACAAGCTACTCCTTCAAAAAAACTTTTTATCGAGCTGGGTATAGGCACCGCCCCGGGCCGCCCCTTTCCCAAAACTCTTGTAGCAAAAGCCGCTAATCTCCTATCAACTTTATATTGGTTTCTAACCTTATCTCCAAGAATTTGCATTTTTTTGGTAAAATTCTTTTCTAAATTATCTAACGCTCTAACCAATCCCTCTTTTGTCATGCGCCGGCTTTCTCTTAATAATTTCTCCTGGCCAGCTACTAACTCTTCCACCAAACTCTGTTGTTCTTTAGCAATATCTCTAATGATATCATCAACGATACGGTTTAATTCTTCTGCTTGAGCAGGGGTTAACGCAGGCAACTCGACAGCAAGGCCGCGCGACAAATCGCTTTGATTAAAGGCTTTTTCACATTGGCCGAATCCGCCCACTACAAGGCTAAAATCCTGTTGAGTTCCGGCAACGCCTAGTTTGCCTTTGGCTAAATTTTCAATCAGCTTTTTGTTTTGAGCGATTAAATTTTTCAGCGACTGAAGTTCATATTCTTTAACCTGTATTTTATTTTTCAAAGCTCGCATATTCCTGACATGCTGCTCTGCCTCACTTCTCAAGCCAAGAATTTCATACTCAAGCTGTTTAAGCGCGCCCTCTTCATCGTAATTAAAACCAAATCGGCCCTCTAGCCTGCTGAAATTCCCCTCTTCCGCCTCATCAAGTATTTCACTAAGTTCACTTAATTCAGATTGCATGCCGGCAAATTTTTTTTCCATATCCCGATATAAACGCCTTAAACTTTCCAACTGCCCGCTTTCGTCATCGCCCCTTACAGCCACCGGAACGACCGCTTTTTCTAAAATTAAAACTCCGGCCAACAAAAAAAACGCTATGAACAAGACCAACGGCCAGCCTTTTTTATTCATAATCATTTAATTATATCAAATCGTCTTGACTCCCTAATAGCCCCTGCTAGACTGAAGCCAGTTTTTTGAAATAAAGAAAGGGGGGAGGAGATGGAAGCCGAAGTTAAAATTGGTTCAAAATTTGTCGGTGATGATTATCCATGTTTTATTGTCGGCGAGATTGGCATCAATCACAATGGCGATGTTGAAATTGCTAAAAAGTTGATTGACCTTGCCGCCGAAGCTGGCTGTGACGCCGTCAAGTTTCAAAAAAGAACAATTGATGTCGTTTACACCAAAGAAGAATTAGAAAGGCCGCGGGAGAGTCCGTTCGGCGCCACTAATGGCGATTTGAAGCGAGGCTTGGAATTTGATTTTGAACAATATGAGGCGATTGATCGCCACTGCAAAGAAAGAGGCATTATCTGGTTCGCTTCCTGCTGGGATGAAGCTAGCGTTGATTTTATTGAGCGGTTCAATCCGCCCTGCTATAAAATTGCCTCAGCTTGCCTGACCGATCGCAGTCTTTTAAGAAAACATCGAATGACAGGCAAGCCGATTATCCTTTCAAGCGGCATGAGCGCTATGAGACAGGTTTTGGAAGCAGTAAAAATATTAGACAAAAAAATGCTGGATAAAAAGGATTTGATTATCCTGCATTGCGTCTCCACCTACCCCTCGCAAAATTCAGAAATTAACCTGCGGGTAATCCAAACTCTTAAAGAATTTTTCCCTAATGTTCCCATCGGCTACAGCGGACATGAGCCCTCGGTTAAACCATCAGTTTACGCCGTCTGCTACGGCGCCTGCTTGGTGGAACGACACATCACTTTAGACCGCACTATGTGGGGCTCCGATCAAGCGGCCAGCCTAGGCCCAATGGGTTTGAAATTGCTTGTTTCTGACATCCGTATTGTCGAAGAAGTCCGCGGGGACGGCATCAAACGCCTGTTGGAATCAGAAATTCCCATAATAAAAAAACTCCGCAGGAAGGCAGATTTTTAATTTGCTAACGGGCGCAGCCTTGCGCCCGATTTTTTTATTGATAAAAATAAAAAAATGTTATAAAATAGCATCAGCTCTTAAAGTTTTTATTCCCCGGTAGCTCTCCGCCAGCTGGCGGAGGTAGAGCGGCGAACAAATATGTATTTTATCTACGCAATATACAACAAAAAACACGATAAAATTTATATAGGAGAGACAAAAAATCTAACCGAAAGACTGAGGTTTCATAATGACAAACTCTTCAAAAACAGCTATACGTCTCATTATGATGGAACTTGGGAAATAATTTACAATGAAAAAGTTAATAATAGAAAAACTGCTCGCGTCAGAGAGAAACAATTAAAAAGTTATCGAGGTAGGCAGTTTATAAAACAACACATTCCCCGGTAGCTCAGCGGTAGAGCGGCGCCCTGTTAAGGCGACGGTCGTAGGTTCGATCCCTACCCGGGGAGCCAGTGTGCACGAACAGAGGCGAGAGCTTCTGTTTTTGCTTTATTCATCGGCATTTTTGTCGGTTCTAACCTTAAGTATTTCTTTTCAAGGGCAGGATAGTCATTTCCTATCTCTGCAAACCACTCATTCGGCTCAATAATGAGTTTTTGGTCTTTAATTATCGGGGTTTTCCCGAGTGCCAGTAAAATTTCTTTCTTCAGTTCTAACCCTACCTTGCCCATCTTGTTGGCTCGCAAGAAGGCAGCTCGTGCGTAAGTGGCAAATGTAAAAGTTTTCTCGGTCAATTCCAGCCACTTCTCGGCTCGTGTCTCGGTCTGCCGCAGATTATCTTTCATTTGGGCTATTTTGGTTTGGAGCGTATTTTTCTCTTTAATAAATGTTTCGTCATCAATAAGTTGTCGGTATCGCATACGAGTAAGCTCATCAAGCTCCTTTTGGGCTTCAACCAGATTTTTATGTTGCATTTCATAAACCTTTGTCCTGTCCTCAATCTCTTTGTCATTCTTTTTATTCAAACCTTCCAATGCCCATTGCAAAAATTCTGGCAGGATAGTGTATTTTTCAATCTCCTTTTCAATCATTACTTCTAAATCGTTCACTGGGATATTTTTTCTTTGCTTCTTTGAGCGTTGTTAAAAACAACATGTAGTCATCATCTACATCAAAAATATTTAAACGAGCCGTTGCTCGGTTAAGAACGTGATAGACAATATTACCTTGATCTATTCTGAGTCGCCTGGGCATTAGAGGGCATAATAGCACAAATTAAAAACTAATTAAATGCTCCTGACCCCTTTATCAACAATATGACAAAACTAAGATTGAAAAATCGCGAGGAGAATTTTATTGTGCTACCGTAAAAGAAGCTGAAGACGCTGGGTTTAGACGGGCGTTTCGATACAGACCAAATAAGGAAAAATAACTATGGCAACAATTCACAAAAAAGTTTGGCGAGAATATTTTGAGAAAATCATTTCTGGCAAGAAAAAGCTAGAACTTCGCCTTGCCGATTTTGAGGTCAATGAGGGCGACACTTTGATTTTGGAGGAGTGGGACAAAGACAAAAAAGAATATACTGGAAGAAAAATTGAAGTTGTTGCTACTTATATTTTAAAAACCAAAGGCCAAACTTTTTGGCCGCAAGAAGAAGTTGATAAATATGGTTTTCAAATTATCCAATTTGAGCCAAAAGAGAAATAAATTATGGCAAAATACGAGGCAACAACAAAAGACAACAAATGTATTTTTTGCGAGATTTCCGCTGGAAATATCAAAACGGCAGGACTGTTTTGGGAAGATGAAGAATTTATGGCTTGGCTCGCCATTGATCCAAATACAAAGAGTTTTTCGTGCGTCATTCCGAAACAACATTTTGGAAGCGATGTTTTGAAAATGCCAGACGATGTTTTACAAAGATTTATAATCGCTTCCAAAAAAGTTGCGAATATTTTGGAAAATTATTTTGATGATGTTGGGCGAGTTGGATTAATGATAGAAGGAACAGGAATTGACCATGCACATATTAAGCTTGTTCCGCTTCACGGAACAGAAAACTTAAAGAAGGGTGCTTGGAAGCAAGTTTTAAGTGGAAAAGAATTTTGGTTTGATAAATACGAAGGCTGGATTTCTTCGGGAAGTGGACCAATGGCTGACCCCGAAGAGTTGAAAAAACTTGCTTCCGAGATTATTAAAAGCCAAAAACAAAAAACGAATTAGCCGCCGATTTTTTCAAAAAAGAAAGCCGAAGCCCGCGCGGATTCCTCCC
>CAYJWP010000002.1:0-72746 GCA_964373915.1 uncultured Candidatus Saccharibacteria bacterium
GATCTTATGGAAGCGGCGCGCAAACCAGATGTTTTAGCCATGTTGATGACATTGTCGACGGTTTGGTAAGGATTATAAAAAATGAAAAGACTTTCGGGGAGATTTATAATCTTGGCTCTACAGAGGAAATTTCGATAAAAGATTTAGCAGTGAAAATAAAAAATATGACCAACAGCAGTTCTGAGTTGAAATTTGTTCCTTATGAAGAAGCCTACGGGGAAGGGTTTGAGGATATGGAGAGGCGGGTGCCTGACATAACTAAAGCTAAAAATGTTTTAGGATGGGAGCCGAGGTTTAGTTTGCAAAACATTATTAGAGACGTTATTTTTTTACCATGATTAACCCTTCTTTTTCTTGCCCTATTTGTGAACGCAGTTTGGATTGTTCTAAGAAGGTAGCAGAGGAAACTTTACCTGATGGCGAGTATTGTGGAATTAGGCAATGTCTTTGTGGTTTTTGTTTTACTTGGCCAATGATTATTAATCCTCAAGGACCTTATCTAAGTGCTAATAAAGAAGATTGGTTGAAAAAATATGGATCGATAGCGCGCGGCGAGACTTTTCATGACAGGCATTTAAATTATTTAGAAGAAGTTGCTGTCATCAAAGATTATATAAATTCCGGAAAACTATTAGATGTTGGTTGCCACTCTGGTTGGTTACTTGGATATCTGGCTGATTGTAAAAGATACGAATTAGAAGGAGTGGAACCCAGTTCTGTTTTAGCCGAGATAATTCATGATCGATTAGGAATCAATGTTCATAATTGTTTTGTCGGTGACTTAAAAGACAGAGAAGATTTTTTTGATGGTATTACTGTTATTGATGTTATAGAGCATATCAATCCAGAGGATATTAAATTATTTATTAGCTCCATATCTAAGTCTTTAAAGCCTAAAGGTTTTTTGTTTATCAAAACTCCTAATGGGAAATTTACTAGAATAAAAGGCTTTATTGCTGATCTTTTTCCGATGGCTTTTAGGAAAAATATACTTGGCGTTAGCGATGTTTGGGATGCTAAAGAACATGTAATTCACTGGAGCTATAAAAGTCTAAAAAAAGCTTTGGAAATGGCGGATTTG
Organism: uncultured Candidatus Saccharibacteria bacterium; assembly: GCA_964373915.1. Lineage (GTDB taxonomy): Bacteria > Patescibacteriota > Minisyncoccia > UBA6257 > UBA11618 > CAYJWP01. The sequence continues at coordinate 1,082 of CAYJWP010000002.1, forward strand.
AAAATAATAGCCGCATTTGTTCCCCCTGCCGGTGCAAACAAGAGATGGTCCTTTGATGGCGGTGGTGATTAGAAAGTTCCTTTACTTGACAGCTATTGCTCTAGGCGGGAAAAGAAGAATTCCTTTTCTTGCTCAAGATATTTTTTTGATAGTCCAAAAATTATGACCGTTCTAGTCATTCCGGCTTATAACGAGACAGGTGCTATAGGAGGTGTTATTAAAAGTGCAAAGAGATTTGTTGATAAAGTAATAACGGTAGATGATGGTTCGAGCGACGGCACTTATGAAAGGGCTAGAGAGGCAGGTAGAGAGAATATAGTTTTGCGCCATAAAATAAATTTAGGCAAGGGGGCGGCTTTGAAGACTGGTTGCCGGGCGGCAGTAAAATTAGGAGCGAAGATTATCGTTACTATAGATAGTGACGGCCAGCATCCGCCGGAGCATATCCCAGAGATGCTAAAAAAGATGAGAGAAAACAATTGGCAGGTGGTGTTTAGCGTGCGTCAAGGGGGGGATAAGATGCCCCTAGTCCGTTTTTTAGGCAATTATACATTGAACAAGACGGCGCAACTGCTTTTTAATCTTAATTTAAGGGATATGTGGTGCGGTTTTAGAGCTATCAGGGCAGATTGCCTGCCCTTAGTTGACTGGAGAGAAAATGATTATTCAGGAGAGGTGCAGATGGCCCTGAAGGTTGGTTTGTCAGGATTGTCTTATGGCGAGCATATTATACCGACAGTTTATAGCGATGAATTTAAAGGAGTGACAATTATTAATGGCTTGAAGCTCTTGGCACAGATGTTTATTTGGCGTATAAGGATATGAGATGATTACTATTCAGCTTTTTGGCATTGTTATTGCTTTAGGAGCGATGCACTTGACCTATCTCTATTATAAAAGAGCTAACTTTACCAAGAGAGAGCTTCTATTTTGGCTTTTTATCTGGCTATCGTTTATTTTTGTGTCAGTTTTTCCCAGAAGCGTGACACCGATAGTTGGTTACTTAGGCCTACAAAGACCGATGGATTTAATCATGATTATAGCTTTTGTCATCCTTTTTTCTCTGACCTTTCATAACTATATAGTAAATAGAAAACAAGAGAGGCGGCTTACGCAATTAGTGCAGAGCTTGGCGCTGAAAGATGTTGAGGATATTGGCCAATGACTATCCTCATATTTTCCGCATTTTATTATCCAGAGGGGGCGGAAAATGGCTACGTGAACAGTATTAGAAGCGTTGCCGGATATTGGCGCGATTGGGGAAATAAAGTTTTAATTTTTACTTGTGGAGTGAGGGTGAAAAGGTTACTCGTTGAAGAGTTGGAAGGAATGACTATTTTAAGAGTGCCGTGTTGGAATCCAGGCTGGCTTAATAATAGTTTTCCTATTCCTCGTCCCTTAGCTGCTATAAAAGCCCTTTATTATTTAAGAGGCTACAAAATAGATATTATTTCCACCCAGACCAGATTTTTTATTACTTCGTGGCTGGGTTTATTTTTCGGTTTTATAAAAAAAATTCCGGTGGTCCATACTGAAAGAGGCAGTTGCCATACGGTTTCTGATAATTGGCTGGTTAGCGTTGCTGGATGGTTGGTTGATCAAACTTTGGGTTGTTTGGTTTTTCGGCTAGCTGATGCGGTAGTTGGCGTTTCTGAGGCGGCAGCCGGTTTTGCTAAAAATCTGGGGGCTAAAAATCCAAAAGTGATAAATAACGGAGTTGATTTTTCTTTTTGGGGAAGCGGCAGCGGTAGGGGTTTGAACAGTGGGGCTGTGACTTTTGTTGGCCGGATGATATATGGCAAAGGGGTGCAAGATTTGTTGGAAGCGGCGCTAAAAGTAAAAGATAAAGATTTTTCATTAAATGTTATTGGTGACGGAGTTTATAAGGACGAGCTGGAAAAAATGGCGCGGAAATTAGAATTGGTTGCTAAAGTGAAGTTCTGGGGAGAGCTTTCCCACGAACAGATTAAGAAGGTGTTTGAGGAAACAGCGATTTTTGTTAATCCTTCTTATTCCGAGGGGCTTCCGAGTTCGGTGCTGGAAGCGGCGGCGGCTGGCCTGCCGATTGTGGCGACAAATGTTGGCGGAACAAGAGAAATAATACTGGATGGCGACCATGGCATATTGATTGAAGCCGGCGATGTTGAAGGAATGGCGTTAGCGATAAATAGTTTGCTGGATGATGGAAAAAAGAGAGAAGAAATGGGCCAAAAAGTTAAAAACTATATCCGGCGTAGTTTTGACTGGAAGGCAATAAGTATGCAATATATAGACTTATTTAATAATGTGTCCCGATAGCTAGGGAAAAATATTTAAAGTCGGGTATGGGTAAGAGATATATTAAAAAATCGGCTAAAATTCTTTTTTGCTGAAGACTTCTAACGGGATGTGCGGCATTAGCGGAAAAGTTTGCGTAAATGGCGGGTTGGTTACCAAGGAGGAACTGGCTGTTATGAATGATGCCTTAAAGCATCGGGGACCGGATGATGAGGGGATTTACATCAACCCCAAAAGAAGCGTTGGCCTCGGCCATCGCCGCCTTTCTATTATTGATTTATCGCCTGCCGGCCGCCAGCCAATGAGCAATGAGGACGGGTCGGTATGGGTGATTTTTAATGGAGAGATTTATAATTTTCAGGAGTTGCGTGGCGATCTAGAAAAGAAAGGGCATAAATTTAAATCCAGAACTGACAGCGAGGTTTTGGTTCATTTATGGGAGGAGAAGAAAGAGATGTGTGTTGATGATTTGGTAGGGATGTTTGCTTTCGCTATTTGGGATGAAAAAGAGCAGAAACTTTTTTTGGCGCGCGATCGGGCCGGACAGAAGCCATTAAAATATTACTTTGATGGCGGTGTTTTTGTTTTTGCCTCTGAATTAAAAGCTATTTTAAGAATATTACCGGAAAAGCCAAAAATAGATGAGGAGGCGATCGCTTATTTTCTTGCTTTTAATCACGTTGCCGCTCCAGAAACGGGATTTTTAGGCATAAAAAAATTGCCGGCGGCCCATTACGCCGTTTTACACAATGGCCGTTTAGAGATTAAGCGCTACTGGGAGCTTAATTTTAAGAAGAAAGCGCATTTAACTTATCACGAGGCAAAAGATGAGTTGTCAAAAATTTTGCGGGAGGCGGTTAAGTCTCAATTAATAGCAGATGTTCCTTTGGGATTATTTTTGTCTGGAGGCGTTGATTCGGCGGTGATAGCCAATTTAATGAAAGAGCAACTGCCCTCTTTTAAAACTTTTACCATTGGCTTTCCCGAAGCGGGTTTTGATGAGAGATCATTAGCCAGAACAGTGGCTCAAATTGTGGGCAGTGAACATATTGAGCTGGAGATTAAGCCGGACGCGGTCGAGATGCTTCCTAAATTGATTTATCAATATGAAGAGCCCTATGCGGATTCTTCGGCTTTACCGACTTTTTATCTGGCAGAATTAAGCAGAAAACAGGCAACGGTGGCTTTGAATGGCGATGGCGGGGATGAAGCTTTTGGCGGTTATAAAAGATATTATTATTGGAATTGGCTTCACTGCTTAAAGAAAGATATCTACTATGATATTGCTACAAGAAATTATTTTGGAGAGTTTTTGCGCAATAAAACTAAGTTGAAAAAGTTGGATGATGTTTTTGCCTTAAGCTTTAACACTTTTCTGCCGGATGATTTATTAGTTAAGGTTGATATTGCCACAATGGCTGTTGGTATGGAGGCGCGGTCTCCTTTTCTGGATCATAGATTGCTAGAATTTTCCGCTAGTTTGCCGGCAAGTTGGAAGGTTGGCTTGTTTTCTAAAAAGAAAATTTTAAAGGATGTTTTTCGTGGGCAAATCCCAAATGAGATTATGCGTGGCAAGAGAGGTTTTGAGTTGCCGGTGGATGATTGGTTTAGGAATAATCTTTACCCTTGGGCGCGAGAGATTATTTTAGGATCGGGTTTTGCTCAGAGTTATTTTAAAAAATCTGCTTTGGAAAAGTTATTGGATAATCATAAAAATAATCGAAAAAATCATGGCCAAAGAATTTGGACGTTAGTTTGTTTAGAGTTGTGGCGGCAGACATTTATCGCAAGTAAATTATGAGAACAAAACCATCAAAAGCTTTTCTTATGGATAAGATAACAGAGATGTTGAGAGAGAATCCGGCTTTGAAAATTTTGGATTTAGGATCTGGCGACTCCGGTTTTTTCGACACCATTTTTGAGAAATTTCCAGAGGTTTTTTATTGGGGCATTGAGCCTAGCGATGGAGCTGTTGTTAAAGCAAAGCTAATAGCAAAAAACTGCCCCAACGTAAGGATTATAAATGACCGAGCGCCTACCACCACTCTTATTAATGAACGGTTTGATATCGTAGTTTCTTTGAGTGTTTTAGAGCACTTAAAAGATCCAGAGAGTTTTCTGAGTTTTTCTGCAGAAAAACTTAAAGAGGGTGGAGAAATGTTTCACCTTTATGACTTAGGACATTTTTTATATTCCTCATCTTTACGGGAAAGATTATTAGTGTGGCTTTGCCAGAAGGATTTTTTGAAAAGATTCATTCCTGATACCAGATTTACTCGTTATATCAACCAGCAGGAAGTGGAGTCTATTTTGAAAAAAAATGGAATTAATGTTAAAAATGTGACGTATCATAACACCCCGACTCATGTGCGATTGATTAAGTCTTTGGACGAATCTGATGTGTCGTTAAAAGCGTTAGAAATTATTGTAAAAATTGAGGCGGACGTCTCTGAAGCGATAAAGAGTTTGCCCGTGAGCGCTAGAGAAATGATTTGCCCGAGTATCTGTATCTGGGGAAGAAAATCTTAACTAATTATGAACAAAAAAGCGCTAGTGTTTTCTTTGGAGTATTTCCCCTATGTGGGAGGGGCGGAGATTGCCATTAGGGAAATCTGCAAAAGAATGGAGGGTTTTAATTTTGATTTGATTACCTGCCACAATGATGCTGATATTGCGGAAAATGAAATTATTGATGGGGTTAATGTTTATCGGGTTGGCGTTGGGCGAAGAGGTTGGGATAAATACTTAATGCCTATCGTCGGTTTTTTAAAGGCGTTGGAGTTAAATAAAAAAAATCATTATGACCTAATCTGGGCGGTGATGGCTAACACCGCTGGTCTGGCCGCTTTATTTTTTAAATTAACCCACGGCCGTATTCCTTATTTACTTACCTTACAGGAAGGTGACCCTTTGGAGTATTATCAGCGAAGAACTTGGTTTTGGCTGCCTTTATTCAAGTTGATATTTAAAAAGGCTAACCACATACAAATAATCAGCCGCCATTTTGCCACTTGGCCCAAAAATTATGGTTATCAGGGAGAAGTTTCTGTTGTGCCCAACGGAGTAGATTTTAATCTTTTTAATCAGATAATTGATGAGCGACAGCTCGCTATTGTTAGGCAAAACTTGAGTTTGACTAGTGATGAAAAGATTGTTATTACCACCTCTCGTTTGGTGAAAAAAAATGGCATCAGCGACTTAATAAAAGCAGTTGGTATTTTAAAAGAAGAAAATAAGTTTATTAAATTACTTATTATTGGCCAAGGAGAAGAGGAAAAAAGCTTACAGGATTTAGTAAATGATTTGGGATTGAGAGAAGATATATTTTTTCTGGGGCATATTAAACAGGAGATATTACCTGTTTATTTGAAGATAGCCGATATTTTTGTCAGGCCATCGCTTTCGGAAGGATTAGGCAATAGTTTTTTAGAGGCGATGGCGGCCGGATTGCCGATAGTGGGAACTCCAGTAGGCGGCATCCCAGACTTTTTAATTGATAAAAAAACCGGTATTTTTTGCCAGCCGCAAAATCCTGCTTCAGTAGCTGAAGCCATTAATTTAATTCTTAGCGATGACGGTCTTCACCTTTCTTTAATAGAGGCCGGTCGTAATCTGGTAAGAGAAAAATATAATTGGGACGACATTGCTAAAAAAATGAGAGAAATTTATGAAAATATTAATAGTGGCGGGAATATTTCCTCCTGACATTGGCGGTCCGGCGGGATATACCGAAAAAATAGTCTCAGAGTTTTTTAAGAGAGGCCACGCCGTTGCTGTTATTTGTTATTCTGACAGCAAGGCCGGTCTAGATTATCCTTATAAAGTTTCTAGAGTTTTTCGCGGAAAATTCTTTATCAAAAGATATTTCTTATATTTTTTAACAGTTTTAAAACTAGCTAAGAATTTTGATATTATTTATTGCCAAGATTCTGTTGCCGTCGGTTTACCTTGCGTTTTTGCCAGTTTGTTTTTGAGAAAAAAATTTGTTTTGAAAATAGTCGGAGATATTTCTTGGGAATATGCCAGAAACTGGAATTTAACTGAAGATGAGATTGATTATTTTCAAAAAAGAAAATCATATCCTTTCTTGATTAAAGTAATGAGACGAGCGCAAAAGTTTGTCTGCCAAAGAAGCAAAACGATAATCGTTCCCAGTTTTTATCTGAAAAAAATTGTTGAAGGTTGGGGCATAACCTCAGAAAAAATAAAAGTTATTTATAACGCGGTTGAGCCCATAATTATAGAAAAAAGCAGAGAAGAGTTGAGAAATAATTTTGGTTTTTCCGGCAGTAAAATAATTCTATCCGTAGGCAGGCTCGTTTCTTGGAAGGGGTTTGAAGATTTAATTGCAATGATGCCGGAATTAATAAAAAAGGAGACTGGGGCGAAATTGGTTATTATAGGCGATGGGCCGCAGAGGAACGGTCTAATTGATTTAATTAAAAAATTTAATCTTGAAAAAGAAGTTGTTTTAGTTGGAAGATTATCGCGACAAAAAGTCGGGGAGTATCTCAAAGCCGCCGACGTTTTTGTTCTTAATAGCAGTTATGAAGGTTTGCCGCATATAGTTTTGGAGGCAATGTCTGTCGGTTGTCCGGTGATGGCTAGCAAAGCCGGAGGCAATATTGAAGTAGTGGAAGATGAAGTGAGTGGGTTTTTAATAAAAGAAAATAACTTAGACGATTGGCGGCTGAAAATTTTGAATTTGCTTTCAGACGATATTTTGAGAGAAAAGTTTATTAAAAACGGCCATCAAAAACTAGAAGGATTTTCTTTTGAAAAGATGATAAGCAGAACATTGCAGACGTTAAGCGTTTTTAATAATAGTTTTAACCGCAGTTAAAAGATTCTTTTTGTGGTTAATTAAAATTGTTTTGCACCCGGCTTGTCTTCCCGCTTCCATGTCGGTATCGCAGTTGCCGACAAAAAAAGTATCGTTTAAATTAATGCGATGATCTTTGGCGGCTTGATAAATCAATCCCGGCTGGGGTTTACGGCAGAAACAACTATCCCCTAAGTGGGGGCAATAGTAGATGCCCGAAATTTTCGCTCCGTTTTTTTCTAATTCTGCAACCATATTTTTGTGGATAATATTCAGGTCATTTTTGGTCATTATTTTTTTAGCGATGCCTCTTTGGTTTGTTATTACCAGAATTTTATATTTTTTTTTCGTTAGCAATCTTAAGGCGGTTATCGCTTTGGGAGCAAATTCAAACTGATTCCACTTTTTAACATACTCTCCGGGAATTTCTTTATTAATCACCCCGTCGCGATCAAGGAGAATGGTTTTTTGTCCAAAATGGCCTTGAGCTTTTTTATAATCAGCTGGCGTGCCGATATCTATAAAATAACCATTGGAAATAAAACCAAAAAGGCCGATGCGGGAGTGGTATTTTTCTAAAAAATCCTTTTCTATGGAAAATTTTTCTGGCAAATCAAAGCCGGAAAATATCTTTTTATTTATAAGATAAACACCTCCATTGATTAGTCCTTGTGCTCTATGCGTTTTCTCCTCAAAATTGATAATGCGATTGTTTTTATCTAATAAGACGTTGCCATAACGACTGGGCTTAATAATGTTTTTTAAGGCGACAGCAAAATTCGCTTTCTTCTTAAGATAAAATTTGTGAAATTCTGCTAAATCAACATCAAAAAATGTATCGCCATTAATAACAAAAACTTCATTTATTGATACGTGAGGCAAGGAAAGCTTGATTGAACCGCCTGTTTCTGGCGGTTCAGGATGATAAACATAATTGATGTCAAGCTGTTTGTAGCGATTACCGAAGCGTCTCTTAACAAGATCAGACTTATAGCTGACAAAAAGATGGACTTTTTTTATTTTGAAAGAAAGCAGGTAGTCTAGAAGATATTCTAAAAAAGGCCGCTGATTGACTGGGGCTAGGGGCTTGGGAATTTCCCCTATGACTTTTTGTAAACGCGTGCCATAACCGCCCGCAAGAACAATCGCTTCTTTAATCATATTGTCCAAATTTCCAAACCGCCTTGAGTGAAGTGGTATTTATGAGTGATGCCACCGAATTTTTCCAGTTCTTTAATCACTTTAAATTTATTATTTTCCGGGCAGTAAAATATCATAAATCCTCCACCGCCGGCTCCCGATATTTTTCCTCCGCTAGCTCCCGCTTTAATGGCCGATTGGTAAATATTATCAATGAGATCGCTGGTCATGTTGTCGGCTATTTTTTTCTTGTTTTGCCAGCCAAAATCCAATATTTTGCCCATCTCGTCCAGATTACCTCTAAGCAGGGCCTCTTTCATAAGAAGGGCCTGTTCCTTAAGTTTGTGAGTAGCTTCAATGTGAGACGCCTTATTTTCTTGGATGTGTTGAGCCTGATTCTGTATAATTTGCGATGAGACGCGATTTTTTTGGGTGTAATAAAGCACAAGGCGGAATTCCAGCTCATTAAGCGAATGTTGTTTAATGCGCAGAGGATTAATAATCACTTTTCCGTCTCGGTGGAATTCCATAAAGTTCACTCCTCCGAATGTCGCCGAGTATTGGTCTTGTTTGCCGCCGACCATTTTTAAGTCAACTCTTTCTATTTCATGGGCTATTTGGGCGATATCATATTCTCCTAGAGGCAATTTTAACCATTCAACGAAAACTCCGACGATAGCCACCACTAAAGCTGATGAGGTGCCCAAGCCGGAGCCTATCGGGGCTTCTACGAAGGTGCTTAATTCAAAAGACAGCGGCTTTTTAATAAATTTTTCTATTATTTTATTATAAGTTCCCTTATGAAGAGGAAAGTAACCATCAATGATTAATCTTTCTTGGCTTACTAGTTCACAACTTTTTTGAGTATCAACGGAATTAAGGATAATTTTATTGTCTGAACGCGGTTTGAGAGTAGTGTAGACATAAAGATTGATGGTGGCATTGAGGACGGCTCCGCCGTATAAGTCGGAATATGGGCTGACATCCGTGCCGCCTCCCGCCAGGCCTAATCTTAATGGAACTCGGCTTCGGTAGAGCATTTTATCTAAGGCTAGTATAACAGGTTTTTTCATGTTATCCATAGTTTAGATTTTATGAATTTATTAATGGTCAGCGGCAATGACCGTTTGGCGACAGGTTTAAGAAGCGGTAATTTTTATAATAATCTTTTACGTTTTAGTCACTCCTTTGAACGCGTGGACGTTGTTTGTCCTTTTGTAAGCGATGCTTCGGCCGCTACTATCGGCGATAGTATCTTTTTACATGTCTTAAAACGCGGTTTATTATTTCAGTTTTTTTTTGCATATAAGGAAATCATGAGATTATGTTCACAGCACAAGCCAAAATTAATCGTTGCTCATGCTTATGGGCTACAGTTTATGCTTTTTGGCGCTTGGTTGGCCAGTAAAAAAACAGGCGTTCCTTTAGCGGTAGAAGTCCATCATATTGAGGGTTATCCGCGGGCGGCAACTTTTAAAGATTGGCTCATGAAGGTAATCACCTTTACTCTACTGCGTTTGATTAAAAACGACATTAAAATATTTAGAGTGGTGAACAAGGCGGAAGCTTTACCATTATTGTTGTCATTAGGCATTCCTGAAGAAAAGATAAAAATACTTTATAGCATGTATTTAGACAGGAGTATTTTTTATCCTGCGGTTAAAGAGCCGAAAGAATTTGATCTTATATTTGTTGGGAGGTTGATAGCCAATAAAGGATTATGGCTTTTTTTGGATGCTTTTGATATTGCTAAGAAAAAAATGCCTCTCATAAAACTGGCAATAGTTGGCGATGGGCCTCTAAAGGAGCGTTTGGTTTCGCTAATAGGTAGCCGATTAGATATTTATTTTACTGGCATTCTTGCTCCTGAAGAGGTTGCTGATATGTATCGTCGGTCAAGGGCGGTTATTTGCACATCATTTGCCGAGGGGGGCCCTCTCTTTGTGGTTGAGGGGATGGCCTGTGGTTTGCCGGCGATTTCAACGCCGGTGGGTTTAATGAAAGAAATTATAGAAAATGGCAAAAACGGATTTTTAGTTGAGAGTTGGGATGCTGCTAAAATAGCCGAAGTTATTGTGAAAATATTGTCTGATGATGAATTAAGAAGAAATTGTTCTTTGGCGGCGGTTGCGACAGCGGCGCGTTTTGATTATGAAAAAATAATCAATGATTATGTCGGAACTTATAAGGATTTAGCCGTTGGTTTATGAAGGTACTGGCTATAGTTCAATCTTGGGATAGCAATCATTCCAGTGGCGGTTTTACTGTGGGGTGGATGAATAAGCTGGCTGAAAGAGTTGATGAACTTGTTGTTCTGGCTTTGGAAAAGAGAGAGGAAACTAACAGAAGAAATATCAAGATTTTTTCTTTGGGTAAGGAGAATTATCGTGGTTTTGGCCGTTATATTTTTTATTTGTGGCGCTGGCATTGGTTGATGAGAAAGATTATAAAACAACATCGTCCCGATATTGTTTTTACTCATATGACGCCGACTTTTTCGGTTTTGGCCTATCCTTATGTTTGCTGGCGCAGGATCCCAATTATTACTTGGTTTATCCACCCTCAATCTTCAGTAATTTTAAAATTAGCTCACTTTCTATCGACTAAAGTGGTTTCAGCCACAGTTGATTCTTATCCTTACAAGAAGGACAAACTGTTAGCTATCGGACATGGAATTGATACAGATTTGTTTTTTCCTAGTAATTTTGTCAGTAATCGAGTAATTTCATTGATAATCTGTGTAGGTAGAATATCTATCGTTAAAGATCATCCGACTTTGTTAAAGGCCGCTAAGATAATGAAAAATAATTTTGCTAAGCCTTTTAAGATTTTGATTATTGGTAATAAAGAAGCTGGCAGAGACGAGAGCTATGCGGAGCGGTTGTTGAGATTAGTTGATATTTTAGGCGTAGGGGATGTTGTTGAATTTAAAGAAGCAGTTATTGGTGAGGATTTGCGTCGGTTTTATCAAGAAGCGTCCGCTTGTGTCAATCTGACAAAGTCGGGGTCGGCAGACAAAGTAATTTTGGAGGCAATGTCTTGTGGCAAGCCATCATTGATGGCTAGTATCGCCTATGTCAACTTAATCGGGCCTCACAAAAATCAATTATTTTTTTCTTATAAAAATAGTGAGGAGTTAGCTAGGAAGTTGATGGATATTTTAGAGATGTCTAAGGAACAACTGACTATTATGGGAGATTATTTAAGAGAAGTAGTGGTTGCAAATCATAGCTTAAATCAACTATCAGAAAAATTAGCCGGGATTTTTTATGAAGAAGCAGAAACTAAATTTAAATAAAATTAAAAAGCTTTTTTTAATGTATCTAACTTATGGCTTGTTTTACGTCTATAATTTTTTATTTACTAAAAATAAACAAGTTTACACTAGCGCTGTGCCGGAACTTAACGAAATCTTAATCAAGACGCAGAAGGCCAGTGATATTTGCGATCATTTAACTACATTGTTTTTAGAGGCCTATGAAATAAGGCCGCAATTGATTGTTGAATTGGGTGTGAGAAAAGGGGAGAGCACTTTTGTTTTTGAAAGAGTGGCCAAATTATGCCACTCTAAACTGGTGAGCGTAGACTATAAAGATTGTTCTAGTGCTTCTTCTTGGGAGGATTGGCTTTTTGTGCAGGCGGATGATTTAGAATTTGCTACAAATTTTAAAGCATGGTGTGAACAAAGAGGAATAGTCCCCGTGATTGATGTTTTGTTTATTGATACCTCCCATAAATTTGACCACACCTGCGCCGAGATAAACAATTGGTTCGGTTTTTTATCTGATAAGGCAAAAGTTATTTTTCATGACACTAACTTGCAAAAAATATGTTTCCGAAAAAATGGCGCTATTTGTTTGGGCTATGACAATCAAAGGGGCGTTATTATGGCTTTGGAGAATTACTTTAAAACCTCTTTTAACGAAAAAGAAGAATTTGTTGATGTAAGGTCGGGATGGCTGATAAAGCATTTTCCTTATTGCGCTGGATTGACTATTTTAAACAAGCTAAACAAATGAAAATTTTTTATATAGTTAACGCTCGTATTCCTACCGAGAAGGCGCATGGTTATCAAATTATGAAAATGTGCGAATCTTTTAGTCGAGTCGGGGCAGAGGTGCATCTGGTTTTGCCGGGAAGAAAAAACATCATTGAAGATAGTTCATTTTTTTTTTACGGAATCAGCCCCATTTTTAAAATTCATAAATTACCAATAATAGACTTTATTAATCTAAATCCCTTTTTAAAAGCGCCTTTTTCTATTTTTCCTCACATTGTATCAATCGCAACCTTTTTGTGGCAGGCCGATGATTTTTTGAAGAAAAATTTTCAGAATGGGGATATTATTTATACCAGAGACATGGAAGTATCCTGGCTTTTTCGCAACTATCCAAAATTATTCTTTGAGGTGCATCAAATTTCTCGTATTTTAAAGTTTTGGGCTGGGCCATGGAAAAGTCCTGCTCGTTTGATTTCTGTAACTAATTCTATGAAGGCAATTTTGGTAGGTTGTGGGATACCAGCCGAGAAGATTTTTGTTGCTCCAGACGCGGTTTCTTTAGAAGATTTTAATCTTGTCCCTGATAAGATTAGTTGTCGCCACAAATTATCGTTATCCACTGATAAAAATATAGTAGGTTATATAGGCAGATTTGTTACTATGGGCAAGGAAAAGGGAATAGCTTGTCTAATAAGGGCTTTTGGTATTTTATTTAAAAATAATAGCTTAAAGGACCCAATGCTTCTTTGTGTTGGCGGGCCATTAGAGATGGTTCCTTATTATCTTAATTTAGCAGACAGAGAAGGTCTACCTCGAGAAGTGATTAAATTTGTAGATCTTGTACCGAATAGAGATGTGCCTTTGTGGGTTAACGCCTGCGATGTGGTTGCTATGCCTTTTCCTTGGGAGCGCCATTATGCTTTTGAGGCCTCGCCGCTGAAAATGTTTGAATATATGGCGGCCAAAAAGCCAATTATATCAACAAAATTGCCTGCAGTGATGGAAATTTTAAATATAAATAATTCAGCTCTTGTTGATTTGAACAACGACCAAGAGTTGGCTAGAAACATAAAAGCTCTTCTTGAAGATAAAGAGCTAGCTGATAGATTAGCTAATCAGGCGAGAATTGATGTTGAACGTTATACTTGGCTGAACAGAGCAAAAGATATTATGAACTTAATTTCTAGTTGCTAAATTTTTTTAGTTGTCTATAATTAGACTCAAGTTAATGAAAAAGCAAAAGAAGACAGGATTTGTTCTAAACAAGCTAACCATCGCTGCTGCTGTGGGGATTGCTTTAGTTCTTGTTATTGTTTGGGGGGTATTTTACTGGTTAAGCAGTAATGACTTTGCTTGGTTAGAAGGCGATGATATTGAAAGTGTTATTTCCAATAATGTTGCCGATCACACGGATCCTTCTTATCAAGCCAAGAATCTTGTTGATGGCAATAGTCGTTCAAGAGCTAGTCCTTTTGAGTGTGGGCCTTTGGACTATACTATTCAACTTAAGAATAAGTATAAAATAGATAAGGTTGAGTTAATATGGAGAGACCAGGGAACTACAGGAGTTAATGTTCAAGAATGGTCTTTAGAGGCGGAAACTGGCAATAATCAGTGGGAGTTGATTATAGAGAAAAAGGAGGCGCCAATGGAAGAAGTCACTACTGTGAATGCTAATGTAGAAGCAACAGCGATTCGTTTAAAAGCAGCTTCTCATAGCAATCAATGCATTTCCGTCTATGAGGTGAAACTTTTCGGAGCCTTAGCAGATAAATAATCCCAGAATTTTTTGAGTATTTTTTCTAGAGGAAGAATTATTCCTATAGAGAAGATTATGAGGAATGGGACTAAAGGAGCTAGATATCGGACCTCTTGCTTGCCGAATATTAAAAGGGCTATTAGTTGGGCCCACACAAACCCCCCAACGATTAAATAGTCTTTTCTTTTACTTTCGGGAGAAAATATCTTGGGCTTGGTAATAAATAGAATTGAAGAAATTATGAACAAAATAAAAATAGGCCAAAGACTTACGCCATGAGCGCTAGTATCAATTAAGCCCATAAATTTTTCTTGAAGAAAATTTAAATATGATATTGGTTCGTCAATTATCCAGCGAATGGTGTCATGTGAGCGACCGTCCAAAATTTTATTTGTCCATTTGAATATAGCAGAATAATCTGTAGCGGATGCTATATAATCTTGAGGTATTGGTGTGTGATTTATGAAATTAATCGTTGGATTGCTATTAGACATTAGCTCAAATTGGCCTGAAATAATTTTGTTGCGTATAACAAAAGGAGCTATTGTGGCTGTTACCCCAGCTAAAAACACAGCTAAGTACTTAATAAATGATTTACCAAAGCTTAAAACAAACCACAGGGAGATTAAAAAGAACCACAAGGCGAAGTTGGTTCTCATTAAGAGCATTAACCCCGAGATAATTCCTGATAGAGCGACGAGAGCTAACCACCCACCTCCCTTTTTTATTTTTTTTTCTGTGAACAAAAGCATGGCCGCGGTGGCAACGGCCAGCATCGTTCCCACTGGAAAAAATTCGGTAATTTGTTGAGTGGCGTGGGGATAAGTCGCTGACAAGACAAAGACTGGTAGTAAGAGCCAGAAGTTTTTTATTTGCCCATCTTTTTTAAATAAGTAGAGACTGATAAAAAATGTTAGTAGAGCTGTAATCAAAACTGATACAAGTTGCAGAAAAGCAATCGGAAATAATGATTCACCGACAATATAGTGGGCAATGGCTAGTGAATGGTAGTAGAGAATTTGCCAGTAATAAGAGCTTTTTTGATAAGTTTTCATTAACCAGTCATTGGTTAATTGAAGATGGCGAGCGAATGTTTCATAAACTAACGGATCGTTGCCGCCATCAAGAATATTAAAATATTCTGATCCCATCGCTTTGGAGAGAGTGGTAGCGGTTAGATAATAAAAGATGACAAAAAATAATATCATCAGATAAGGCTTATAAGAGTAAAACCATGTTTTCCATGATGATTTTGCTGTGAAAATATAGAATGTGAAAAAAGTAAGGGCGGCAACCAAAATCTTTATTAATAGGTCAAGTATTCCTAAATACCAGTCAAAAACTATTCTCTCTTTCCCATATCTTTGAGGAAAAAGAGAATTTTTAATAGTGGCTTTGCTGCCAAAATTTCCCTCCCAAGATAATCTTAATTTTTTATAGGGCCTCTCTAAGGCAGTGTAGTTAATTGTTATTGGAAAAACCTTATCTTTAAAATCTTCCCCGATAAGTTCCAGAGACGCTTTGTCCAAAGGCGTTTCACTGTCATATATTTTTATGTCCTTAATATATAAACTAGCTTTGTCTTTTGTTTCTAAACCAATTGTTGATTTATTAGGCGGTACATAAATATAACCTTTCCATTCAACGTGGAATGGAAGGGAAGCCCTACTGCCATCAATAAAATTAAAACGTTCCTTATCATTAAAGAACCAAAGGGGAAATTGTTGAACATTAAAAAAATACCCTACTGTTTCAAAATTAATTTCCCTATCTATCCTGGTGCCATCTATTTTAGAACGAATAAATTCTGTTGATTTTTCATAATTTTTACCATCAGCGTTGGCATAATAATAGGAACCAACCAATCCTTGGGGAAGAGATAAAAATCCAAGGGCTGCTTTACCAGCGATGAGAACTATTAAGATAGCTGTCAAATTCCAGTAAATCGCCGATTTCTTTGGCGGCTTAATGGGTAGAAAAAATAAAACAGCGCCCAAAATTGTTAGCGACAAAAGTTCGTGAAGCTGGCTTAAAGGAAAACCATCAAACCAGCCCGGCCTGCCTGGGATTAAAATAAATAAAAATAAAAGAGTAATAATTAAAAACTTGAAAGCATTAGCTCTTTTTATTACCATAATTTGGTGAACGTCTTCTTTCTTTTTGTTGCTCTTGTTTTAAACTCGTTTGCCCATTTTTTCCTGAAAATTGGAGCCATTCAAGGGTTTTCTTTTTATAACCTTCGCCTGTTTGCTGGTCTGGCTATTTTTGCTGTTAGCGCGGGTTTTTACTTTTTGTCGTTAAGAACCATACCCCTATCCACAGCTTTTCCTATTATCGTTTTTGGCAGTTTTATACTGACGAACATCGTAGCATATTTTTATCTTAATGAAAATATAAATAATTGGCAGATTATTGGTTATTTAATGATTGTTTCGGGGCTTGTGTTGGTCTTTTATCATACGGATAAAATTTTTTGATTAATAATGATCAATTTTTTAAGAAGGATATTTTTTTTAATCTCCGATAAACCATATGTTTTTTTTGAGTCAATATTTAAAGTAATTTCTTGGCCTTACGATTTTTTTGATAGGCTATATATAAAAATAGACCGTGATTTTGTTGCTCCTCATTATATAAAACCAAAGGGATTGAATTTGATTCCACGATTAAGGTATAGAATAGGAGGCCTTTATTCTTACGGTCTATGGTCCTATCTAATAGGAGTTTTTCAAGTTTTAATTTTTGATAATATTCAAGACAAAGATCACGGCACTATTTTAGATTTTGGCTGTGGCACTGGATTTTTGGCTATCGCTAGCGAGCCTTTGGTGAGGAGGGGAGTAGAATACATTGGTATAGATGTTAGAAAGCGTGACATTAATTTTTGTCAAGATTACTATAATATGCCCCGATTTAAGTTTATTCACCATAATGTCTATAATGCTTTTTACGCTTCTAATCAGAGAAAAGTTTCTGTGACCAGATGGCCTCTGGCCGATAATAGTGTCGATTTGGTCGTTGCTAAATCTGTTTGGACTCACCTTGATAAAGATGATGCTATGTTTTATTTTGGAGAAGTAAACAGAGTTTTGAAGAATGGTGGTAGGGCGATAATAACTCTACATCTAATTGAAGAAGGAGGCGGCAATAACCTTTTTTTTAATAAGAATATTAGGGATTCAGGAGAATGGCTTACAACTATGAAAGCCAGTTTACCAGAAATGATTGTGGCAATAACTAGTAGTGGTTTAAAGAAGATGGTACTTAATACTAATATGAAACTTATTAAAAAATATGATGGTGAGTGGAGAGGCGGGGGTGGTATTTTTTTTCAAGATATTTTAATTTTTAAAAAGCAATAATTATGAACAATGGCAGAAGAACTGCATTTATAACAGGAGTAGCTGGTTTTCTAGGAAGTCACCTAGCTGACAGATTACTTAAGGAGGGTTGGAAAGTTATAGGGTGTGACAATCTTATTGGAGGGTATCTTGATAATGTTTCGCCATTGGTAGAGTTTTATGTCCATGATTGTGGTGACCGACAATTTATGGAAAAAATCATGGAAGGAGTTGATTTAGTATTTCACTGCGCCTGTACCGCTTATGAAGGTTTGAGCGTTTTCTCTCCTCATTTTGTTACTAGAAACACTTACGATATTACAGTGTCTGTCTTGTCTGCTGCTGTTGCTAATAGAGTGAAAAGGTTTGTTTTCTGCTCTAGTATGGCTAGATATGGAAAACAGGATAGATTGCCTTTTACTGAAGATATGAATCCCAAGCCACAGGACCCTTATGGGATAGCAAAACTGGCCGCTGAAAAAACTGTTGAAAATTTATGCAGAACTCATCGGATGGATTATGTAATAGCTGTTCCCCACAATATTATTGGTCCGCGGCAAAAATACGATGATCCTTATAGAAACGTCGCTTCTATAATGATAAATTTGATACTACAAAATAGACAGCCCGTGATTTATGGTGATGGCGAACAGAGGCGTTGTTTCTCTTTTATTGATGATGTTTCAGAGCCTATTTTTAAACTGGGAATTTTAGATAACGTTGTTGGCGAAGTAATTAACATTGGGCCGGATGAAGAAGAAGTCACAGTAAATGAACTGGCCAGGGTTATAGCCGAGGAACTTTCCTTTTCTTTGAGCCCCATTTATATGCCTGATCGCCCCAGCGAGGTTAAATTTGCTTCTTGTAGCGCTGATAAGGCGCGCAACTTTTTGGGGTATAAAACAACTGTTGATTTAAGAAGCGGCATAAAATCAATGATTGTGTACATAAAAGAAAGAAAGCCTAGACCATTTCTTTACCACATCAATCTGGAAATTATTTCTGATATTACTCCAAGGACTTGGAGGGATAAATTATTTTAAGCCTATGTATAAAGGGAAGTTGGTGTCTGTGGTTATGCCTGTTTATAACGAGGTAGAGAACATAAGAAACGCCATTAAGTCTTTCCTTAATCAGCCTTTCGTAGATGAGGTTATTGCCGTGGATAATAATTCTTCTGATGGGAGCGACAGTGAAATAAAAAAGACCAATGCAAATTATGTATTAGAAGAAAAACAAGGATACGGCGCAGCGCTTCAAAGGGGTATGAGAGAGGCCACCGGTGACCTAATAGTGACTGTTGAGCCGGACGGTACATTTCTTGCAAACGATATTGAAAAACTGCTTATTTATTCTTTGGATTTTAGCGTTGTACTAGGAACAAGGACTTCTCGGGCGCTTATCTGGTCCAATGCTAATATGAGGTTTGTGTTAAGGATGGGTAATTGGGTAGTAGCCAAATTTTTGGAATATTTATTTAATGGCCCATCTCTTACTGATGTGGGTTGTACATACAAGCTTATTAACAGACAGGCTTATGAGAAAATAAAAAATAGTTTCACCGTTGATGGTTCTTGGTTTTCGCCAGAATTTATGATTAGAATTCTTCAATATAATATTTCATGCGTTGAGGTGCCGGTCCATTATTGCCCAAGAAAAGGATATTCGAAAATAACGGGAGAGACTTATAAGGTGGCATTTCTTGGATTAAAGATGATTGTTTTTATTATTGGACAGCGTTTCAAATATTTTATGATGAATAAGAAAATAATTAACAAATTATGAAAATTATTCTGGTAAGCGTGGAAATTGAACCTAGATCTGGCTGGGGGACAACGACCCATAATTATGCTCTTTATTTTTTTAGACAAGGCATCCCTTTTACTTTATTGTTGCCAAAATCGGCTAAGAGAATGGTTTTCCCTTATATAAAAGACGTAAAATATGTTTTGCCTAATCTACCTCTTTCTTTTAGCAATGTTAGAGATTGGTGGAAGATATTTAAATTATGGCCGGGCGAAATGGATTCAATGAGCGATTCTTCTTTGATTCACTGTCTAGTGGATTTTCCTTATGCTGCTTGGTCTTATCATCTTGCTAAGAAAATGAAATTGTCTTTGGTATTCGGCGCCCATGGCACTTATTCGGTGGCTCCGTTTGTCAGATTTCCCGATCGTTATCTGATGTTGCCTACTTATAGGGGAGCGGCGGCTGTTATGGCAGTTAGTAATTTTACAGCAAATAAAATGAGAGAGGTTTCTGGCTATGATCGTGATATAGATGTAGTTTATAATCCGATCAGCCATCCAGTTGATTGTCCAGCCGAGGAGGAAGATTGGATTAATGAAAATTTTTCTCCGGAGGAAAAAGTTATTTTAAGCATTGGTCAGATAAAAAAAAGAAAAGGCCTGGATATTTTAATTAAGGCAATGCCTAAAATTCTTGGCAAGATTCCAAACGCTAGGCTGGTAATTGGCTCAAGCATTGGTGACGAGAGTATTTATAAGAATTTAGCTGAAGATTTGGGAATTAGTAAAAATATTTTAATAGTTAAGCCTTTAACTTCGGAAAAATTAGCAGGTTTATATTCAAGGTGTAATATTTTCGCTCTTACTTCCAGATATATAGATCATCAGTTTGAAGGATACGGCGTTGTTTATGGAGAGGCGGGTCTTTTAAAAAAACCAGTGGTAGCGGCTGATTCGGGCGGCGTAAGCGATGCCGTTCGTGACAATGAAACAGGTATTTTAGTGCCGGAAAATAATGTTGAAGCTACCGCCGAGGCAATTGTTAAGATTTTAAGCGATGACTCATTAGCTAGGAGATTAGGCGAGGGCGGGTTTAAATTTGCTAACGAGCGCAATTGGGATAATTATATGAAAAAAGTTTTAACAATTTATGAAACAGTTTCGACAAATCATTCCAAGCTCTATAAGGTGGTTTAGTGTTTCCAGGATACCCAGAACACTAGCGAGCACCGTATTGTTATTTCTTGCTATAAAAAAAATTAATTTAAAAGCAGACAAAGTTGCTGTTGCTTTTTCTATTTCAGAAAAGCAGGCGCGTTTGTGGCTATATTTTTGTCAGAAATTTTTACCAAATAATCAATGGGATTTTTTGATTGTTGATTGCGCCGGTGATATGAATCCGGAAAATTTTCAAGGGGCGCAAGTCGTTAGGTTTTTGAATTTTTCTCACGGCTTTAAAATAGATTTTTTTCTCCGGCGAATTTTAAAACACAAGCTAGTTTTTATTGGAGACGATGACAAATATCTTATTTCTGAAATTAATCAATGCGTTGATCAGTTTAGTAAAGATGAGAAAGCCGCCGTGGTTTCTTTTTGTCCCAGAGTGTATTATCGTCTTCGTTTTGGCAATGAGGAGTTTTCGGCCATGGGCTCATATTCTTTAATAATTAAAAGGAGAATATTTTTGGATAACAAGTTATCTTTTAGGCCAGTTAATAAAATATCCACGAGAAGATTTTTCTATAAAGAAAAACCGGGATATAAACGCAATCTAAAATTTGATACCGGAGACTTTGCCAATGAGCAATTAATAGCGATGGGATACAAAATTATTTTTGCGAATGAAAATACAGTTGTAGGTTTTGACGGTTTGAGCCAGACGAGGATACTATTGTTGTTTTGCGGAAAGGAAAAAATTGCGGCAATGCTTGCCTCGGCTGATAAGTATCGGAGTGACGGAGCGGGAGCTAATTTAAGGCGAGCTTATGGGATTGCTAAAGTTGACTATCTTTTTAGTAATATTTTTCACGAAGAGCCAGAGTTAAATAAGGGCTTTAGTGAACAGGAATTAAGATTTCTAGTTAACAACAACAAACAGGTAGCGCAAGAAGAAAAATTAGAGGTTTTGAGTTATTTTGACCATCTTGATAGGGTAAGCTCACATCTTTTATGAAAACTGTTTTTTTGATTTTGCCTCGGAGGCATTCTATACGTTATATGGCATCTTCTGGGGCTCTAAATTATCTAGCGGATAACAAAGATATTAAATTAATTATCTTAACTTCCTTTAAGGATGATTTTTTTATAAAAGAATGGACTGGAAAAGGAGCAATTATTGAATTCATTCCGCGCAGAGAGGGAACGGAAAGCATTATTGATTTACTTGTTTCTTCATCAATGAGGTATCTGCTAAGCATCCAGTATGATTTGGCTACTATTAATGCCAAGATTAGGATGAAAGGAAGGTTATACCATTTTTTATACCGTTTACTTGTTAATTTACTTTCACCATTAGCGCCATTTTTGCGAAGTGGTTTAAGGTGGCTTGATTTGAATTTAATCTCTGCTTTTTTGGATAAGCAATATAGGTTTTTATTAAAAAAACATAAGCCGGATTTAGTAGTAGTGCACTCTGTTTTTGAAGCAACTGCGTATCCAGTGAGCCGTGCCGCTTATCGCAGCTCAATTCCTTTGGTGGGTATAGTTATTAGCTGGGATAATTTAACTGGCAAGGGAGAGACTCATGCGCATTTTAATAAATTAATCGTCTGGGGGCAGGCAATGAAACAGCAGGCGATTGCTTACCATGGTTATAGAGAAAATCAGATAGAAATGGTGGGCACCCCCCAATTTGATTTTTTTGTAAGTCTTAGAGATAAGATTCCTTCTAGAGAGGATTTTTTGAAAAGTAAAAATTTGGATCCAGAAAGAAGATTAATTACTTATACCACTTTTTCCCAGAGGGTGGGTGGCAATGAAAAAGAATTTCATGTAATCAATCTAATTCACAACAGTATTATAAAAAATATTTTTTTAAAACCATGTCAATTAATTGTGAGGGTTTACGAAAAGAGCATACAGGAGCTATATCAACCATTTGAAAGACTGCCTTTTGTGGCAGTGGATTATGCCCGGCGTTTACCATCAGGTTTAAACTATAAAGAGGCGGATGAATATTTTATGCTTAATTTAGCGGCAACAGTAAAATATGCCGATGTGGTGGTCAATTTTTCTTCAACCACAAGCATTGATGCTTTTATTTTTGATATTCCTACTATCAGCTCTGCTTATAGCAAACGTAATTATTGGAATGAAACCCATCATTTTAGATATTTAGTCAAGAGTGGTGGCGTGATGGTGGCTCACACTGATGACCAGCTGATTAATTTTATTAATGAATACTTAGTTAATCCGGCTTCAGACACGGATAATAGAAAAAAAGCGCTTGAGGAGCAGTGTTTTAGAGTTGATGGCCGGGCAGGGGAAAGGATTGCCAATATTGTGTTAAATAGTTTAAAATGAGCTTTGTAAGGAGAAGTTTATGAAGGGTAGAGAGCGGGTGGTTTTGATAACTGGGGACTGCCTTCGCCATTCCTATTTGGCGAATCGTTTAGCTGAAAGCGTAGAAGTGGTTGGAGTTGTGTGTGAAAAAAAGAGGCTCTTACCTAGTGGCCTTGCTGAAGAAAATATTATTATTAGAGAGCATTTTAAAAAAAGAGATGAAGCTGAGCAAAAGCTACTTGGAGAATACGGGAAGTTGACTTCCTTCTCTGATAGAGTGCTTTATGTGCAGCACGGAGAGTCAAATAGTAATTATGTTTTTGATTGGATAAAGACAAAAAATCCTTCAACCGTTGTTCTTTACGGTTGTAGCATTATCAAAAATCCCCTTCTAAGTTTTTATTCTGGCCGTGTAGTGAATATGCATTTGGGGCTCTCTCCTTATTACCGAGGCGCCGGAACTAATTTTTGGCCGCTAGTTTTTAATGAGCCGGAGTGCGTTGGCGCAACGATTCATTTAGCAACTCTGCAAGTGGACGCTGGCGATATTCTAATACAGGTTAGGCCGGAGATTGAGCTGACAGACGACTGCTATAGTATGGGATGTAAGACTATTATTAAGGCGGCTGGGGTTTTGCCGGAAGCCGCGCTTAATTACTTGAAGGGGAAAATAAAAGCAGAGGCGCAGAAAAATGGCGGTCGATTGTTTAGAAACAAAGATTTTAACGCTCAAGCAGTAGAAAAAATGAAGGCCAACTTTTCTAATGGCATGATAGCTCAATTTCTTGCCGATAAGGACAGTCGTTTACAAAAATATCCTATTATTGAACAAAGTGAAGTTCTTAGCGGTTAACTATCATTATTTCAGTAAAAAAAAAGAGGATGGCTTTGGTATTTATCCCACGTCCATTTCTGATTTTAAGGCCCAGCTATTACAGTTGGGCCGCGATTTTTCTTTTATTAGCCAGAATGAATTGATTGAAGCAATTGATGGGGTAAGTGATTTGCCGGAGAAATCTTGTTTGATAACTTTTGATGACGGTTTGAGGTCGCAGTATGAGCAGGCGTTGCCGGTGATAGACGTTTTAGGAATCCCGGCAGTTTTTTTTGTTAATACTTTGCCATATATTAATGGCAAGCTTTTATCGGTGCATAAAATTCATTGGTGCCGCCACTTTCTTTCTCCCAAAAAATTTATTACTGAAGTTTGTGATGCTTATAATTTTTTTACGGGCCAAGAATTTAACCAACATCTTTTTTCTTTAAGCGATGATGACTTACTTAAACAATATCGATATGACGATCTTGATTCGGCAAGGATAAAGTTTGCGTTGAATAATGCCCTTGAAGAAGATCTGCGCAATCAGATAATAAATGTTATTTTTAAAAAAATTATCAATAACGAGCGGTCTTTTTGCCGAGATTTTTATATTAACCGGAGAGATTTAAAAAAATTGTATAAAAGAGGTTATCTTGGGACTCACACTCACAGCCATCAGCCTCTGGCATCTTTTGGAGCCGATCGGACCACAAAAGAGATTGTTCATTCTCTTGACTCACTGGCTGACATTCTAACTATTAGTAGGCAAGTTTTAGAAATAAGAGGGATTTCTTATCCTTACGGCAATTCCCAATCGGTTTCTCCGGAAACCGGAGCTATTGCTAAGAGTTTGGGTTTGAAGTTTGGTTTTACCATGGAAAGAAGTTTAAATAGTACCTTACAAGAACCGTTATTATTAGCACGGGTTGATACTAATGATGTGATTGGCGGGAAAAAGGAATTGTTACTTTAATGAATAATTTTATAAAACAGAAAACTATCGCTATTATTCCCGCGCGTGGCGGTTCGAAAAGGTTGCCGGGAAAAAATATTAAACTGTTAAATGGTAAGCCATTAATTTGGTATGCCATTCGGGATGCTAAAGAAAGCAAGTGCATAGATGACTTTTTTGTTTCTACCGATAATCGAGAAATTGCCGAAACAGCAGAGCAATATGGAGCTAAAATAATTAATCGTCCTCCAAAATTAGCGACAGATATTGCAACTACGGATAGCGTAGTAAAACACGCGGTTGAATATCTTAAGTTCAATGGGAATGTGGTTATATTACAGCCGACAGCGCCCTTGAGAACGGCGAAGGATATTGAGGTATGCGCGGACAAATTTTTTCAAAACGAGCCCTCTATTTTAGTTACCATTGGACCCAGAGGGAGCTACACCGGATCGGTTTACATATTTAATACGAAAGATTTTGCAGAAGCTGATTATTGTTGGAAAGAACTTACTTATAAAAATCCTTATGTGTTTATGATGGATAAGTATCATGAAGCGGCTAATGTTGATTATTTGGAAGATTTTCTAGCGGCAGAGAGATTTTTAAAGGGCGGATTGTCTGTGGCTGATTTTTCCTTTGCCGATCATTTATCCAAGGAGATTCAATTTGCGGACAGAATAGGGGATTTACATTTTTATATGTCAGAGAGAGATGGTCTTGATAATTTGCGGCATAAAGATGAGGTTTTGTATAAGAAATTAAGAGACAATCCTGAACGAGTGAGATTGTTATCTGAAATTGCTCATGGAAAAAATTGTTTGGATGTCGGTTGCAGTGACGGTCTAATAACTTTGGAAATTGCTAAAAGAAGCGGCAGTCAAGTATTGGGTATAGATATCAGGGAGGAGGCGATTGATAATGCCCGACGCTTGGCAGGTTCGTTTTCAGATGACGTAAGGCAACGAGTAGAGTTTGCTGTTTTAAAACCTGAAGAATTGGTGGCAGCCGGAAGGAAGTTTGATACGATGTATTTTACTGAAGTTCTAGAACATATTGATTACCGACACCATTCCCAAACCATAGAAAATTTGGTAAAACTAATGCATTCTGGGTCTAATTTGATTATTTCTATCCCCAACCGCTATCCGGCACAGCATTATGAACAAGAGGGTCGCCATCGTTGGGATGCACCGGCTCACTTGGCCCATTTTAGTAAATTAAGTTTTGAGGACTTGCTTAAAGGGTATTTTAGAGAGGTGAACTTTATCACTTTGACTCAAGATAAAAGGCCTCAAGATGGGATTTGGTTAATTTGCGATTGTAAACTATGAAAACAAAAATAATCGCGGAGATAGCATCTTCGCATAATGGAGATATTGAATTAGCTAAGGCGATGATAAAGGCGGCGGCTGATGCTGGTGTTGATTATGTTAAGTTTCAGTCTTGGCAGGCAAAAAATGTTAGAGATGATGACCCAGATAAAAATCGTTACAGAAAATTAGAGCTTTCTGATGAAGCGCACCGGCTTTTGATAGGGGAATGTGATAAGAACGGCATAGGTTTTTTGACCAGCGTTTTTGACCGCAACCGTATTCCTTTTTTAAAAAGTTTAGGTATTAATATTATTAAAATTCCAAGTGTTTATTGCCAATCGGAAGAAATGTTATTAGCTTGCCGTGATAATTTTGAGACCATTATTCTTTCAACCGGTTTAAGTTATGAAGGAGAAGTGAGTAGAGCGGCTGAAATTCTTAAAGGCCATGATTTTGCCCTGCTTCATTGTGTTGCTTCGTATCCTTTGCCAAAAGAGAGGGCTAATTTAGCTAGGATGAGGTGGTTACAATCTATAGCTCCCCGTTGGGGCCTATCTGATCATTGCTATGGAGCTGAAGCGGCCAAAGTTGCTGTTGCGATGGGGGCGGATTTTGTGGAAAAGCATTTCACTTTGAGCCGATACTTACCGCAAGAGACTCACAAAACATCCGATGAAGCGGAAGCTAAAGCAATTACTACTCACATGATTGCTGACGAACCGGATGTTTTTAGAGAGATTTGCCAATGGCGCGACCTTGTCTCAAAAATGATAGGTTCCGGGCAAAAAGAAATGATGGCAGAAGAGAAGTCGGTCAGAAAAAAATACACCGGCAGATTAGGAACATGAGAAAAATTTGTTTTATTATTACCAGCCGCGCGCATTACGGTCGGCTGAAGTCGGTATTAAGGGCGGTTGACAGGCATCCCAAGCTACAACTTCAATTAGTGGTCGGAGCATCGGCTCTTTTAAGGAATTATGGCGGAGTGATCGATGTTGTTAAGCAAGACGGCTTTAAAATAGATTCGGTTTTTTATTCTGTGGTTGAAGGAGAAAATCCGATTACTATGGCAAAAACCACTGGTTTGGCTATTTTAGAATTAACTAATATTTTTAATAATTTGGAGCCTGATATGGTATTTCTCCATGCTGATCGCTATGAGGTGATTGCGGCCGCTATTTCTGCTAGCTACATGAATATTATGGTAGCTCATAATCAGGGAGGGGAGGTTAGCGGCACTATTGATGAACATGCGCGCCATGCAATAACCAAACTAGCCCATCTTCACTTTACGGCCAATAAAAGCACCGCTCATCGTATTATTAAAATGGGAGAAAGGGAGGATAGCGTGCATGTTGTAGGTTGCCCGTCTTTAGATTTAATAAAAGAAATAGATTTAAATCTGACTGCGGATTTGAAAAATAGTTTATCCGTATTGGGTGTTGGAACGACTAGCAATTTTAACCAGCCTTATCTTTTAGTGATTTATCACCCAGTTACCACCGATTACAATGATTGCTTTAAGAAAACTCAAATTCTCTTAGAAGCCGTTCATCAACTATCAATGTCAACGATTTGGTTTTGGCCCAACGTAGATGCTGGTTCTGACCAGATTTCTAAAGCAATCAGGGAGTTTAGAGAAAAAGCAAAGAATAGTAATATACACTTCTTAAAAAATCTTTCCCCGGAAGACTACCTCCGTATTCTTAATGGAGCGTCATGCTGTTTGGGGAACTCCAGCAGTTTTATAAGAGAGGGATCTTTTCTTGGCGTGCCGGCGGTGATTGTGGGGGATAGGCAAACTGGAAGAGAGAGGGGCGAGAACGCGCTTCATGTTGAATGTAATTTGGGGCAGATTACAGAGGTGGTCCAGAAGCAGTTGAATCATGGCCGGTATGAGCCAAAAGAAATTTATGGTTGTGGCGAAGCGGCTGTTAAAATAGCTGATGTTTTAGCAGAAACTAAGATAATTATTCAAAAATCCATTACTTATTAAATATTTTTTGTGAAAACAATATTTCTTATCCTCTTTCATACATTAGCTTCTAGAAATATTCTTACCACTGATGTTTTTAAAATTTTATCAGCCGATAAAACAATAAAATTGGTAGTTTTCGTTCCTTATTATAAAGAGGATTTTTTAAGACAACTTTATGGCCGGGAGAACGTTATTTTTATAGGTCTAGATAAAAAATTTTTAATCGGCTCCGGCATTTCCCAATTATTTAAATGGATAATTTTCGCTCTTATTCCTACTTACACTATTAAGTTGCGATTATGGGAAGAAGTTTATAAAGAACGTTCTCTAAAGAAAAGAGCAAAATATTTTATATTGAGATTAATTTCTCTGATGTTTTCTCGTTCTGTTATAGCGTATAATTTTTTTAGACAGGCTGATTATTTTTTTGCTAATCACCAATCGCTCTTACCTTATTTTCAAAAATATCAACCAGATTGTGTTTTTGTAGGCGATGCTTTTAGTGATGTTGACTCTGTTTTTGTCCAAGCGGCAAAAAAAATGAATATTTTTTCCATAGGCATGGTGCGGTCTTGGGACAATACAACCACAAAGGGTTTGATGAGGGCGGTGCCTGATAAATTGATAACAAACAATGATTTAATTAAGGACGAGGCAGTAAAATTTCACGGCGTTAAAGCCAGCAGTATTTTTGTGGGCGGTATTCCCCAATTTGACAGATTTTTTCGTGGAGTCCCAGTGTCCCGAGAGGATTTTTTTATAAAGATTGGAATTCAGCCCGATAAAAAATTAATTTTACTGGCTCCGGCCGGATATCTTTTATCGGATACAGATTGGCAAATTTGTGAAATATTAAAAAAAGGAATAAAAGACGGTCGCTTGCCAAGAAGCATTCATTTCTTAATAAGAAATCACCCCGCTGATCCTGCGTCCCTTGATAAATTTATACCTGATGAAAATTTTACTATTGAAAAGCCGGGCGTTTATTTTCAAAAGAAATATAAAGCCACGGAAGTGACAGACGAGGACGACAAGCATTTATTAAATTCACTTTTCCATTCGGAGATGGTCGTTCACGTTAATTCTACTATTGGCTTAGATTCTTTACCATTTGACAAACCTCAGATAAAAATAGAATTTGATGGATGGGAAAAGCGTCCTTACTTAAACAGCGTTCGGCGTTATGGAGATGAGGACCATATGGTTAAATATTTAAAAACTGGAGCTAGCCGTATTGTTGAAAGTTCTGACGAGCTTTTTTATTGGATAGATACTTATTTGCAGAATCCGAGATTAGATTCAGAGAATAGAAGGGTAGCCATGAGGGAACAATTTTGTTTTTTAGACGGAAAATCTGGAGAGAGGGTAGGAAAGTTTTTATTGAGCCAACTTGTTTAATTTCTTAAATTTTATCTCCGCTTCTTGCCAATCTTCTTCAGTGTTAATGTCAATTTCATAAAGGGGATTAGTTTCGTAAAGTTCAACTTTACTGCCATAAAGCCGTGGCGGGTTTTCATAAAGATTTTGGGGCTTAAGAACATAAACAAGATCGTTGCGAGCATAGCATTTTTGCGGGAAGTCTTGTCGGCGATTGAGAATGTTTTCTAACGGCACCCCGCCGAAGAGGCAGACACCGCCGTCATTGCTTTTAGTTAAAGTCCAGTAAGGAGTATGGTTGGCTGGGGTTTCATTGACAGAAACTACCGAGTCGCATTGTTTGGTCTGGAAAATATTAATCGCTTCATTTATATGAAAAGTCTGTCGGAGGGGATTAGTGGCAAACAATAGGGCAAGCGCGTCAACGGAGTAGCCGTCTTTCAAAAGCCACTGATAAGCATGTTGGAGTACCGGTTCTATGCCGATGGTATCGGTTGCTAATTCATTAGGTCTGATGAAAGGCACATCAGCGCCATATTTTTTGGCGACCTCCACTATTTCTTGGCTATCGGTGGAAACTATCAATCTATCCATAGGCGCGCTTTTGAGGGCTGTTTCTATCGTCCAGCCTATTAATGGTTTACCGCAGAAATGCTTAAGATTTTTATTGATTATTTTTTTTGACCCTCCTCTTGCTGGAATAATTCCCATAATCTTCATCGTCTTTTAAGATAAACGATTTTATCTTAAAAAAAAAGCCTCCGCATGGGGCGGAACATTCATACCGTCAGCTTGGCATCTGCTAAATTTTGGAGACTGAAGAAGATATGTGCTTATTTAAAGGCGAGATTTTTTAGAGCTTTTTCACCCAATCACAAAATAATTCTTCAGCCGTTAGAATCAGTAATAGAACAAACGATTCCTTTAAAAATAATATTTGCTAAAAATATAAAATTTCTTGTAAAATAGTTTTATAAATGGCCTGGTTTAATTTTTCTAGTATTAAGTCGGCAAAAGTGCATGTAGCGCCAGCTGGTTTTCGTTACGGATATATAGAAAATCTTTTTAATGATGATTTTTATGAAAATCTTGTTGAAACCTTTTGTCCAACAATCAAATTTTGTGAGAGATGTAGACAGTTTGTCGCTTATAAGTTAAAATAGAACTCTGTTCTTTGGCAATCTTTGGAGGTAAAAACGATGACAGATTTTTCTCTTAAAGGTAAGAATGCCCTTTTGACAGGAGCGGCGGGCTTTTTTGGAAGATATTTTGCCGAAGCCTTGGCTGAAAGCGGGGTAAGGAGGCTCTATTTAATCGATAGAAATAATGAGAGGCTTTTTCAATTAAGAGAAAGTCTTAAAGGAAAATTTAACAAGGGTATGGTGGTGCATGTCTACGCCAGAGATCTTTATGATTGCAATCCGATCGGACATTTGTTTAATGCTATTGCGAGCAATTATAAGATTGATATTTTGATTAATAATGCTTTTGATTTCAGCAAAAGAACTGGCTTTAATACTTCGGAAGGTAGATTGGAAAACGCGACTTATGACCAGTTAAGGTCTTGTTTCGAGGCGGGAATTTATTGGGCTATACAAACTACACAAACAATTGGATTAAAAATGAAAGAAAGGGGCGGCGGTTCTATTATTAACATCTGCTCTATGTATGGAGTGGTGGTGCCTTCACCTGATCTTTATGAAGGAACCGATATTTTTAATCCTCCGGGTTACAGTATGGCTAAGGCGGGGCTTTTGCAGTTTACTAAATATGCAGCTTCGTTTTTGAGTCCCGAAGTGCGAGTCAACGCTATTTCTCCGGGGGCGATTCCGAATTTGGAAAATCCGACTGACAACCCATCAAGCGATGTGATTTTGGACAGACTGTTAAAAAAGATTTTACTTAAGCGGGTTGGTCATCCGAAAGATTTGACCGGTGCGATGATTTTCCTGGCGTCGGATGCTTCCAGTTACATTACCGGCCAGAATATTATTATTGACGGCGGTTTAACAGTAACTTAATTTTCAGCGGCTTAACAGCCGCCTTTTTTTAAAAGAAATGAACACTTTAGTTTTAAATTTAGGGATTAAAAGCATTAGGAGTATTGTTTTTGATAGCAAAGGTAGAATATTGGGCGCCGCTTATCAACTAATACACACATCGGTAAGGCATGGTGTTGTGGAGCAAAATCCCGAAGAGTGGTGGTCAGCGTCTTTGGAGGTGATGAAAAAATCTTTAAAAAACAGCAATGCTAAAGAACAATTAAAATACATCACCGTCACCGCTTCCTCTTCTTGTCTTACTGCTGTAGATAAACAAGGCAATATTTTATTTAATTCTTTAATGGTTTCCGATTCTAGAGCTAAAAAGCAAGCTGAATTTATTGATAATCTTCCCGTTTTTAAGAAAATAATCCAAGATCAAGGCATGTGTTCCAGTCCATCTCTGATGTTACAAAAAGCATTGTGGATTAAGGAAAATAGCCCGACTATTTTTGATAAAGTTTATAAATTTTTATCACCCAATGATTTTTTAGTTTTTAAATTGACTGGTAAATTATTAACCGATGAGGATAATGCTTCTAAATTTTACTATAACTGCTTCAAAAAAAATCCACCTTCAGATTTATTTAATGAAATTGGAATTAGCGTTTCAAAATTTCCGGAAGTGGTGCCGGTTGGAAGTGTGGCTGATAAAATAAATAATCAAATAGCTAGTGATTTAGGTCTTTCTTATTGTCCCGATGTTGTTCTTTCTTCTTATGACGCTATTTGCTCCGTTTATGGTTCTGGAGTTACAAAATGCGGGGATGTGAGTGATGTTTCTGGAACGATTACTTCAGTAAGGGCTATTTGTGATAAGGCCGTAAAAGACCCTTTAGCGAAAGCTTTTCTTAACAAGCATCTTGAAAGAAACCTTTGGATTTTTGGTGGGTCCAATAATCTTGGTGGTGGGGTAATAGAGTGGGCAAAAGACTTATTGTATTCTGAAGTTAAGGATTGTTATAAAAAAATGGAAAGCGAAGTATTATCAACATCACCTGGCGCCAATGGGATTATTTTCTTACCTTTTTTATTAGGAGAGCGCTTTCCTATTTGGAATCATAAAGCTCGCGGCGTTTTTTTTGGTTTAAATAGAGGTCATTCTCGGAGACATATGATGAGGGCTATATTTGAAGGCGTGGCTTTCAATTTTCGTCACATGATAGAATCTTTAGAGGGTCTAGGAGTCGCTTGCGACGAGGTATATGCTTCCGGTGGTCTTGCGAGAATAGATAGTTTATTGAGAATTAAAGCTGATGTTTTGGGGAAAAAAATAAATGTTGTAAATAATTTTGAAACGACCGCAGTCGGGGCCTTAATGATTGTTTTAGTGAGTCAAGGAAAATATAAAAATTTTAATGATGCTAAAAAAGAATTAGTCAGAGTAAAAATGGTAATAAAACCCGTAGAAAATAATTTTAGCGTTTATTCTGATATTTATAACAATTACAAAAAAATTTATGAAGCTTTGATTGCTAGATTTGACGAACATCATGAAATTATCAGTAAGCATTTAGATATTCTAGATGATCGTGCATTTGAATTTAGAAACTTATAAAAAATGAAGACTGTTATATTGGCCGCAGGAATTGGTAGTAGATTAGGAGAATTAACCCGTTTTACTCCGAAGTCTTTGCTTTGTATTGATGGCGACATAACTATTATAGAAAAGAGTCTGGATGTTTTAAAACGTGGGGGATTAAAGGATATAGTTATTGTTAATGGTTTTGAAAAGGAAAAAATAGAGAAGGTTGTTGGCAAGAAAGCAGTTTATGTTTTTAATCCCTTATATAACTCAACCAACGTTATCTTTTCTCTTTGGTTGGCTAGAGATTATCTAAAAGAGGGCTTTATTTTTCTTCACGCTGACACATTATTCCATCCCGATATTTTGGATAGTCTTTTGCTCGGACAAGGAGATGTATTGTTGGCCATTGATTTTAAGCCCTGCGAAGAGGAGCATATGAAGGTCATGGTCAAAAATGGTCTGGTTTTAGAAATTAACAAAACGATGCCACTTAGGGATGCCGATGGTGAATTTATTGGCTTGGCAAAAATTTCCCGGGAAGCAGCTCCGAAAGTCATTGGGACCGTAGATTGGCTGATAAAGAACAAAGAGACCGGCGCTTTTTTTGAACTAGCTATTCAGAAACTAATTGACGACGGGTCAATACGTGTTAGCGCCGTTGATACTAAGGGCAATTTTTGGATGGAAGTTGATTTTTTGGAGGACTTGGAAAAAGCGAGAAGTTACTATAATGAACAATCCATGCTTTGAGTGGTTTTCTCCAACTAGAGTTTTTTTTGGGGTGGGAGAGTCAGCTAAGATTAATAAGTTGGTCGCCTCTTATAAATCTCCATTGGTTGTCGGAACAAGTAGGCGCTTTTGCGGCATTCTTAATTTTGATTTTACTTTTAAAAATGTTTCTTCTAACCCCAGAATCCAAGAGGTTTCTTTTATAAATAGTTCTTGTGATGTGGTTATCGGGCTTGGTGGAGGTAGCGCCATTGATGCCGCTAAATATATCGGCTATAAGAAACAAATTCCTGTTATTGCCGTTCCAACCACCGCTGGTTCTGGAGCGGAAGTTACAAGGGGGGCTATTTTAACTGATATGAAAAAAAAAATAAAATTTGCCGTTAGAGATGATGGTTTGTTTCCAATGATTGCCGTGTGTGATCCAGAACTTACCGTTTCTATGCCTTCAAAATTAACTGCTATTTCTGGCTTAGACGCTCTCTTTCATGCTGTGGAAAGTTTTGCTTCCAAAAAATCCACTAAGTTTTCCAGAGTTATTTCAAAACAGATTGCGAATTTAGTTTTCGACAATTTAGAAAAAGTTATTGCTCAGCCTTCTAATATTGAAGAAAGGAGCAATATGATGTTAGCCGCGCTGTTAGGCGGGTTTAATTTGGCTAATGTGGGTACCTGCTTGCCTCATCGCCTGCAATATTCTTTAGGTGGTCTCACGGACACAGCCCACGCGGAGGGGGTAGCGGTTTTGTTTCCTGCCTGGATAAAGGAAAATCCGGAAATTGATATTTTTTTTAGCAGAAACATCGCAGATTTTATTAAGAAATTTCCAGTACCGAAAAATCTTGGGGATTTCGGAATATTGGAGAAAGATATACCACTTCTTGTTAATAATGTTTCCGGTTCGCTTGATAATGATCCTTGTTATAAGGATCGGGAAACAATAAAGAGAATCTACAATAATAGCTTATGATTATAAAAGTCTTATAGCATTAAATAATCTCTCAGAAGAATTGCCATCAAAGTGTTGAAAGCAAAGTTTTTTTATCTCCCTTCTTTTTTTAATAAAGAGGTCTTTTTTATTTAAAATAAAATTTATTTCATTGATCAAACCATTAATATCTAATACTCTTGGACCTGCGACCAGATTTTCATAATGAGACTCCAATCCCTCTTTTTTTAAATATTCTTTATAGTCATGGGTAAAAAAAACAATGGGTCTGTTCAAAAGCAGGAAATCAAAAAAGATGCTAGAGTAATCCGTTATCAATAAATCAACTTGAGAAAGGAAGGGATAGATATCCATTTGATTGTCAATTTTAATTATCCGGTGAAAGTTATTATTTTCTAAAGGTAAGTCTTGGAGAAAATGAAATTTGATTAAAAATAACGAATTGTTTTTCTCCATCAATTTATCAATTGATTCCAGATTATTTATTTTTGTCAACGGAGATTGGATTGGATTATTGTTGGCATATCTAAAAGTGGGGGCGTACAAAATTATTTTCTTGTTCTTTTTATTAATTCCTAACTTTCTTAAAGATATTTTGTTTTTGTCAAATAAAATATCATTTCTAGGATATCCGGTAATTAGTATTTTACTTTTTTCTAAACGAGTCATTTCGGATATTATACCTTGCGTGAAAGTAGATGTAGCCACAAAATAATTGCCGATCTCAATAAATTGCGGAGAACAAACTTCAGCCACAAATCTTTCAAATCCTTTTAATTTAGGCATTGAAAGTTTCCCTTTTGATTTTTTATACCAAAGATTTTTTATAGGAATGCCATGCCATGTGTTTATTTTAACGGCCGCTCCCGAGAGCCAAAAACAAATGTCTTCCAGGTGACTATCGTAAATATAAAATTTTGCTCGAAGCTGATAATAAAGTCCTTTCGGAGAAAGATGATAAAAGGCTAGAAGATTATTTTTCCTGACTTCCTTTACAACCTTTATATTCTTTGATATCCATACAGCCTTTATTTTTTCTTGATGAGAATCATTAATGTATAAGAAAAGATACTTGGGGTTGTCGGCAAATTTAATTCCTTTATAAGAGCCGAAGACCCAAATCTTTTTGCTTCTGGGTGCAAAAAATGATAAAAAATAGATAATATGTAAAGGTATGAGCTTGGGCAAAAGTCTTACAATGTAGATAATTTTTCTAAATTTAATCATGGATTATTGTACTCTATGCTGTAGTAAAGATAACAGATTTTATATGGGTGATTCCAGAATAAAGCAATGCTTAGCCTGCGGTGTTGTTTTTCTTGATTCTAACCAGGAAATAAAAAAACTTGATGAATATTACTCATCTTTCGATGTCTGGAAGAATCGTTTGGCTGATGATGAGGAGATTAGATTGGCAGCTAAAGATTCAAAACAGAGATTGGGGTTAATTTTTAAGTATTTAAACAGGCCGGTGGGAGAATTACGGCTTCTTGATGTCGGTGCTCGTGAGGGTTTTTTTGTCAGCGAAGCTAATAAATTTGGCTTTAACGCAATTGGAATTGATCCAAACAAACAAGAAGTGGCTAGAGCTCAAAAAAGAGGTATTCATTTAATAGAAGGCGCTGTTGAAGAGTCTCACTTTGAAGGCGAAAAGTTTGATTTGATAACCATATTTCACGTTCTTGAGCATTTAAAAAATCCTAGAGATGTTTTGGTAAAACTAAAAGATAATTTGAACTCTGATGGATTGCTGGTGATTGAGGTGCCTAATATTAAAAGTTATCTAGCTCAGAAGCATGGCCTTTCGTGGAAATTTATTTCTTTAGAACACCTTTTTTATTTTTCTCCGGAAACTCTCACTAGTTTGTTAGTCGAATCCGGTTTTGAAATTTTGATGATAAAAAAGAGAAATTTTTCAATAAGGAATTTAAGTATTAATAAAATTTTCCAGTATTTTTTTCCGACGTCACAAAACATTGACCGTTTTAAAATGAAATCAAAAAAAAATAATGTTCAAAAAACACCGCTCACAATTTTATTGGCTCACAATGTTTTGAAAGCTTTGAAAATTAAAAATCTTCTGGCCTTTTTCATTAATTATTTGGGAAGGGGCGACCACGTGCTATTTATCGTCCGTCGCCGTCAGTCGTAGTTTTTTCCTGCTTTCTATTTCCCAAATTGAAATATTAAATATTACTCCAAAAATTTTAGAGATAACCATTGCTAGCACCATTCCTTTTAGCCCTCCAATAATACCAAGGACGATAATGGTAATAATTTTTATGACGCTGGGTATTGTACTAGTGAGATAACCGGCATAGATCATCTTCTGTGATAAGAAGGCATTAGCTACTAAAGCGACGGAAAAAGAAAGAGCAATTTCTATAGCAAGAATCTGGGAGTAGAAGGCGACATTATAATAAAGAGGGAAAATTATCTTAAACACTAAAGGGGCGATAATTGCATATAATCCGCCGACAATTATACCCATAATCAAAGATTTAACGAACAAACAGTAAAAAATAGAGCGTACTTCTTTTATGCTCTTTTCGGAAAATTTGGGGAGAATAATCTCGTTGCTTATGAGTTTGATATTTTTTGAAATCTGTCCTGGCAAAGTCTTGATAATCGCATATTGGGCCAAAGTTTGAGCTCCCCAGAAATTAAACATTATTAAATTATCAGTATAAGTAGCGATTTGGCCCAATATTTTCATAAAAGTGAGGTGTTTGCCGTACTCAATGCATTTTTTGCCCCCAATATCATTGGGTTTGTATTTTATTAATGTTTTTCTGAATAAAACAAGGTTTATAATAATGTCGGAAATATTGAATGTTAATAAGGTAATTAGTAAATTGTTGCTAATAAATAAAGCTATGATAGTAGCTCCACTGGTAAATGCGGTGGCTGTTAAATTATAGGCCGTTAATGTCTTGAAATCTTTTTTACCTTTTAGATATGAACCATAAGATTGAAATATAAAGAAGATGGGGTGAAAAATGGCAAAAATAAATAAGGAAGACGCTACCAAATAGTCATTTCTTACCAGATAGTAGTAACTGGCAATTACTAATATTGTTATGGTGAATATAAATCCCCAGCGAAGCCGGAAATAGGCGACGCTTTTTAGGGCTCCTTCTTCGCCTTGGGCGACAGATCTGACAATGGATAAATTAATGCGATTAAAAAGTAAAAATTGAAAAGCACCCACAATAGAAAAAGCGTATCGGTATATGCCTAATTCTTGGGGATCAAGCAGATTGGCTAGAGCTAAAGCTAAGCCTAGTGATATTAAGTTTACAGAAAATTTATCAATGATAATCCAAGAGACGCTGTTTATTAGATAGCGGGTGCCTGCCGGCCAACTAAATTTAGATGATATTATTTTATGAATCTTCACCTTTACTGAAAGAATCTTTAAATATTAAGATAAATAAGATTGCTAACAAGCCGTAAGCAAGGAGATTTCCCAGACCTGATTGGGCCACAGTTAAAGCTATTGATTTTACTATTGTATGATTTGATAAATACCAAGCGAAAATTGATAACATGGCTATCGTTGCCAAGGATTTTTTGTTTAAATTCAAAAAAACTTTTTGTGAAGTCTTCCGCGCTTCATAATTTATAAGTTCTGGAGCTTTATGAATTATTGATAGTAAGCTCTCTGCTTCAGGATAGACTTTAAGAGCCAAACTAACTATTAAAAATTGAAGCAAGAGCTTACTATCAATACCAGCTTCTGTGAATGTCCCCCCGGTTAAAAAGTTCAATATAATGATTGAAAAAATAACAGTAACGTAATACCAAAAACTTTCCGAGTTTATTTTTACTATATATTGAAAAACAGATTCCATATTTAATCAGTATAAAAGGAAAAATGTTCAGCATCCTGCCATTTTTTGAATTTTTTTAATATATTAATCTCGGCTTTAGTTTTATCTTTATTCTTTTCTATTATCAATAGGTGAACATCGGTTTCTTCTAAGTATTTTCTTTGGCCATCGGTAGCATTAGCTATCAAGCAGTAACGGTAATTATAGCATTCCTCAGGAAGGAAAACTTTCCTGGGTTCAAAAATCCATCCAAGGTAAACAGCGTCTATATTACCCAAAAAGAGAATATCTCTATCGTTTTTTTTGCTAGCTAATAATAACTCCTTTATTTTTTCTTTCTTAATAATATCCACCTCTGCTGTTTTATTTATCATTTCGGTAAAAACGTAGGATTGCTGTTCTAATACTTTGATAAATAAGTTTGGCACAAGAAAAATAATTGTAAGAAAAATTACAATTTGTCCCATTCTAATAGATAATTTTTCTTTGACTTGTTTTATAAGAACAGAGAGGGGGAGGAGGCAGAAAACAGCGATGGCGGGATAGAGAAAAATAAAATAGCGAAATTGTTGCCAGCTGGCATAAATGGCGTGATAAGTGACCCAAGGCGTTTTCAAATAAATAAATATTAAGGTGAAGCTGATTATTAAAGATAAGAGGGCCGCAGAAATTCTCTTGCTTATTATTACAGTAATCAAAGCTATTAAAAATCCTAAAATAGAAAACCAGATAACGCTTATTCCATAAGAGTTAACATAGGGTTGGTCCCAAAGCCCTAGAGGCCGAAGGTAATCATTAAGATAGGCAATGCTACGAATATCTCTGTTGGGTAATAGTTTAAAGAAGTAAAGTAAATAACGGATGATGGCAATAATTGCTAGTGGAAAGGCAATGGCTGTTATTGAGTTCAATATTTTTTTTATATTTAAAAAAAATTTTTCATACAGCAAACTAGTATCAGCCCAATATTTTTTAATGTAAAGTATTATTATTTCTATAATACTTGCTACACCAATGGCGATTAAAAAAATAACTAAACTAGCAAAATGAATGTAATAAAAAAGAGCGATAAAGGAAATAATTATCGGCCAGATAATCAAATTTTCTTTAAACCATGTCCTGTGGTAGTGGATTAATAAAAAACCAAAAATGTAAAGAAAAATTCCTACATTTTGTGGGACTACGGCGGCGGACAGTTGATAATAATTACTCCAGTAGAAGGAAAAGACAATTAGGGGCGTTAAAATGGCTAATTGCGGTACTGGCAAAATAATGCGTCCAAGTTGGAAAATGGCTAAGGCCTGAAGGATATAAAAAAAACAACTTATAATCAGGATAAATTTTTGATAGTCATTAAAATTGTCTGCTATGAATGGTATGTAGGAGGCGATTAACAACGCAAATCCCTCTTTGTTGGAAATGCGCCAAGGCTGAAAAATAGACCTGTTTGTTTCAAGGGGATTATGAAGAAGGCTTTTGGTATAGCCAAACCAAAAATATTGATCAGTTGCCTGATTAAAATAAGGAACCTCTAGCGAGGAGACTTGATAAGCTACGGTGATAATTAGAATAATAGCAACTAATATCATTGCTCCATCTGAGGCCGAGATTTGTAAATTAGTAAAGTTGTTATCGATGAGTTTACGGCTTCTAATTCTTAAAAAAATAATGCTTAGTATTATGAAAAATTCTGCAATAATAATGGTGTATAACTGCAGATTATTGGGATAAAAGTAGTTTAGGAGGATAACTCCTAAAGAAATTATTACCTGGGAAGCAAAGCCAAAGAAAGTTGTGAAGAGAAGAAAAGGGATTAGATTAAGCTTGTTTTTGTGGATAGCAATTAATGCTAGAATGACACCCGGTAGCAAAAAAGTGATAAAAAATGGAGGGAAAAAGCTAAATATTATAAACTGGAGCATCTTATAGTGGTCTGCCAACTATCTCTATCTCATTAACGCCAATCCAATTTTCTTTTTCTGAAGACGCCTTAATTCTTAACATTGCGGCTGTGAAAAGTTGGTCTTTAATTGATGTTTCGGAAACACCGGGCACTGTTCCCGTTGCTATTTCTGTCCATTCTTCATCGTCTAAGGATGATTCAAGGCTCCACTTGCTGATATATTTGGGATCTGTACCTTGCACTCCCCAGAATATTTTGATTGATTTTATCTCATAAACATCAGGCAATTTTACAATGTAATCAATTTCTTTATTGGCTGGGGCTGCCTGAGTTTTTTTATTACCGTCAACCAATTTGTCGGCTCCTTTGCCGATTTTCAGACTATACTCTGGTGATTCATCAACGTTGCTGACAGCGGTCATGTCTTGAGCGATAATTTTACTATAACCGCTAAAACTACTGCTTTCTCCCGATCGTGGATTTCCGCAAGCGATAGCTTTAATTGAATCTGGACCAATTAGAGAGAAACACCATCGCACCCCTATGAAAGTGATTAAGACTGATAAAATAACTGAAGTTTTGATTATTTTTTTTCTGTCTTTTTCGGACAATTCCATTGTTTCGTGGAGTATATTATATTGATAGTTCTTTTACAAGGAAATTTGTCATTAATCATTCATTAGTAATAGTAATTAAAAAGGAAAGATATAAAACAATAAAGAGACTGACTGTGAGTCGATAGTTATAGCCCATAGCTTGAAAAATATCAATGATAATTTTTGTTGACTTTTGTTCAAATAAAGACCAGCTTAAGGCAATGACTAAAGCCCAAATTATTACTTTGAAATTTTTATTTGGCGGCATAGAAAATAAAATTAGGGGTTTCTCTTTGTTTTGAAAAATAATCCACTATTCCGCGCAAATTCTCCATCTTAGTATTTTTACCTGTTACAAGAAGGTCAATATTTAAGTTATGAAAATAGTCTGCTTTATCAGAAATCCGATTGCTAACCAGGCAATTGTAATAATCAAAGCAATCTTTATTGATGGTAAAAATTTGCTGAGGAGCGAAAGCGGCCTGAAGGTAGGGCAGGGGAATCCCCTCAACAATCATTAAAGTATTCTCCTTGCTATTTTTAATTATTTTCTGTTTTTCAAGCATTAATTCATTGAGGATTTGTCGGTAAGTTATTGATTTAGCGGCAGTATTAGAGTCTTTATACAAATCCGAGAATAAGGATTCGTGTTGTTTCATAATATAAACAAGGAGGGTGGGTAGTGTTATCGTTATTAAGAAACAAACCATTACTTTCCCAACAGTTTTAGAAATAAATTTTTCTATTATTTTAACCAAAAAAGCAAAAGGTAATAAAGATAAAATGGATAAACTTGGATAGAGGAATAGAAAATATCTGAATTTCTGCCAAGTAGCTTTAATAGCATGATATGGTATTAGCGGCGCCAAGAGAAGGAGATAAAATAAAATAAAAATTATTCCTAACATAAATGCCGGTAGTCTTTTTTTTGATATTATGCCGTGAGTTAAAACTATAATAAAACCGATGACCGCTAGCCAAATTATTATTTCTGAATAAGAATTAATGTAAGGTTGGCTGAAAAGGTTGTGGGGTCTTATATATTCTTCGTAACCATCTATTGTACTAGGAGGGAAATAGGAGATTAATCCAAGGGCAAAAAGAAAGTATCGGACAAGAAAAATAATCGTAGGCGGAATAGTTAAAGCAGACACAATTTTAAAATTATTAGTTTTAACACCAACCTCCGTTAATCCGATAAGACTTATCATTCCGATAGCAATAATAAACATCACAAAGGAGCCAATGTTGGTTAAGTAAAACATAAAAAGAAACGGCACAACGAACTTCCAAGAATTTTTTATTAGTAGCAAGCCGGCAATAAATAAAAAAATTCCCAAATTTTGAGGAACAATTACGGCATAGAGCAGATAGTAATTTATCCAGTAAAAAATAAAGATAATTGGTGGTGCTAAAAGGGCTAATGACGGTATGGGTAATATTGATCGTGCTAATTGGAAAACAGCTAGAGCGATTAATAAATATTGGAAATAACTCCATGTAGCAATAAAAAATTGGTAAGAATCGATATCTTCGTTAATAAAAGCCAGGTATGGGGAGATGATAAAGATGAATCCCGGACTTTGGGCGCTTAATAATTTTAAAAACTGTGGACTTATTTCTTGAGGTTGACCGATGAAAGATTTAGCAAGCGCTACCCAATAATATTGGTCGGTAGACTGGTTGAAATAAGTATATCCCGTTCCTATGATTTGAATCGAAATTAAAGCTATGAGTACGATTGTGAATATAATAAATGCAAAATCATGAAATGATGGACGGATTATTTTCCAACGCAAATCTATTTTTATTAAAACTGCTAATAAGAAAACAACAGAAATAAAAATTATTATAGAACGAAAGTCAAATCTAGTTATCGTATTGATGAAGACGCTTATGGGAGTGGCTATAACTTGAAAGAAAAAGCCAAAAATTGCAATGTAAAGTAGTAATTTGACTAGATTAACTTCTTTTTTAAGAAAAATAAGACTAAGGAATAATCCCGGCAGTAAAAAAGTAATAAAAAAAGGCGGAAAAAAAGACTCTACTAGAAAATCAGCCATTAAGAGAAAATACCAATAAAAAACACCTCCGCCAAGACCGGAGGTGTTTTTTTATTCAACTTCAGATACTAATAGACCGTCATTAATTCTGATAGGCGCAATTGAATCTTCTTAATAGTGGCTTGAATCAGTCCGATGAGCAGGTTCTTGACGGCGGCTTGAGCAGAGCTCTTAACTTCGGCGGTGATGGCATTTCCTTTGGCAAGTTCGCTGATTGCCTTAACAACTTTGGTTACTTCAGCGGTGAGGTCGGTGACGCTCATAGAGCCATACTTGTTTGCGGAAGTTGAAGCAACGCTTGCAATATCAGCTTTGGAGCTGTCGATGGCACCGGTCGCCATGTCGGCCTGCGCCACCTTGGCGGCTACTTCAGTAGGGATGGTTGCCGCGGGAGCAACAATAACCGGTCCAGTGATTAATCCGCCGCCTCCACCTCCGCCGCTATTTGTTTTAGCAGAGACTTTGGTAGTGATAGCGGCGGATTCTCCAGAATTATTCAGAGCGGATAAAGTGTAGTAATAGGTCGTGCCAGAATTTAATCCTGTATTGGAATAAGTACTGACATCGCCAACCGTCGGGTCGCTGCCTACCCTGGGAAAGTCGGCTATTGCCAAGCTGTTGTTGGTGGTGCGGTAAATATTGTAACCGGTGGCGCCGCTTGACTTTGTCCAAGCAAGATTAATTTGAGAGCCGCTGATAACGGTAGCTGTCAGGCCGGTCGGGGTGGATGGAGCGTCGGCGGCGGCAACAGTCGGGGCAAAATCGGAAAAGCTGTCAGTCTTGGCGATTAGAAGGTGTTTGTCTGTTCCATTGGCATCTTTAACGAAAGTGGTGGCTAGGTCTTCCCAAGCGCCCAAATCATTAAGTTTAGAGATTCTAACCTTGTCTCCAGCCGCCAGAATCTGGGCCGCTGTGGAGGTAGCAAACCCCGCGGTTGCCAGATCGGCTGTGGTGATAGGAAGCTTCACAATGCCGGTGGCGTCGTGCACTTCTTTGCCAGAGGAATTTGTTGGGGTGATGCTGTATCCAGTGGTTCCGACAACTTTAGACTCCGATGTGCTAAAGGCAATCTGGGGCGCCTTTTTCATCTCTAATGTTCCGGAGGTGCTGTCGTTAGCATCGGTAACATCCAATTCTACCGCTAATCCGGCGATATTATCATCAATAATGGTGCCCCCGACTGATGGGATAAATGATTTCTTAGTGGTGGTGGCAGAAGAGAAGCCGGGGATACTGGTATCAATGTTTAAGGTGGGCGAGGAGTTGGCTATATTGTTAGCCGCAACAACAACTGTTGCCGGTGTGCCATCTTGGCGTCCATCATCGCTCTTTACCTCCACTGTCCATGTGCCTGCCGGCAGAGACATTGAGGCGTTGGCGGTGCTGGTAGCGGTTCTATCAATATCATCAAAGATAACCTTGCCGTCACTGGCTCTGGTAGCGATAACTTTAGCCTCACCGCCATAATTAGTAGTACTGGAACCTTCTTTAACGGTGATAGAAACATTATCCGCAGAGTTCTGGGCTAAGGACCTCTTGGTTAGTGTGGTATCGGCTGATACTACCAAAGTTTCTGGCCTGCCGGTAGAGTTGGTGTTGTCTGTAAAACCAGACTTTAGCGACTGAACTGAATAGGTGCCAGCTGGTAAGCTGACAGAAACGTTAGTGTTGGCGCCGGTTGCTCCGGAAGTGGTGACAAAAGACTTTCTGCCATTGGATTGGTCGGAAAAGACAACGGTAGCTCCCTGGATATTAGTTCCGGTGGAGTCCTCAATTTCTCCAGTAACAGTGTAGAGAGTGGGAACCACGGATGTTTTATCAATACTGTTAGTCTGTCCGGCAGTGACGACGGTTGAGGAGGAGAATATTTGGCCGATGCCTTCATTGTTGCACTGGACATTATAGGTGCCAGCGGGAACTTTTAAGCTTAAAGATGATCCTTCATATTTAGCAAAAGCCCCTCTGCCGCTGGAATCAACTGCGCTGCAGAAAGCACTGGTAACAGTGGCTCCTAAAATCACTGTAACGGTGCCAG
Organism: uncultured Candidatus Saccharibacteria bacterium; assembly: GCA_964373915.1. Classification (GTDB taxonomy): domain Bacteria; phylum Patescibacteriota; class Minisyncoccia; order UBA6257; family UBA11618; genus CAYJWP01. The sequence continues at coordinate 45,791 of CAYJWP010000002.1, forward strand.
GATTACCGACGGCTAGAGTGGTGTCTGTTGTGGCCCCGCTGGTCACAGCGACTCCTGTTTGCTGGGCCAGCGGACCGGCCCCGGGCAGATTACCATCACAGGTGTAAGTGCCGGTTTTCATAGTCAGAGTGACCGTACCATCGGTGCCAGTTTTGCCATGATTGCCGCCGTTTGGTCCATAGCATCCCACAAAAGCTCCTTCAACCGCTGTGCCGCCTTTTGTAGCCGTTATCTTTACTTTTCCGAAATCAGCGGCGGTGACGGCAATGTTTTGGCCAGTTTTGCTGGTGCCACTCATAGTTATTATTTTACAACCGACTTCACCGTAAGCCGGAGCAAATCCTGCTAATCTCCACGTGGTTGCGCCGCTTTCATAACCGGGAGGCATATACACGGTGTAGTTACCGTTGGAGTCGGTGGGGGAGCCGGCAAACCCTCCGGTAGGAGTGAAGTTGGAGCAAGTGTCCCCTGAGGTAACCCTCTGGGCGTCAACGAAGCCATACTTGAGACTATTGCCATTTTCATCTTGCAATTGGCCGGCTATAGTGACACCGCTCTTGGCTAATTTAATTGTTAGTCCATCTCCTGTGAGAAGGGTGCCGTCTTTGTAAACATCTGCGGCGGTGTTGCCGTCAGTATTAGAAGAATTAGCTTTAACATCAACGACATTGTCGCCGCTGCAAGGCATGCCGGGAGAACAGGCGGTAACCCTATAGGTACCGGTAGTGATTTTAAGAACGGCCGTGCCATCAGATTTTGTTTGAGCAAAACTTCCCATCATCTCCACCAAGGCTCCGGTGGAAGAATCAACGCCTTTGCCGCCTATAGGGAAGGCATCAACATAAACATTAGCAATGCCGGTGGCGCCGTCAGTAACTTTAATTTTAATTTCTTGGTCGGTGGTTTTGAGGGCAAAGGCAATGCTTAAATCGGCGCTGGCAACCGCTACTGTTTTAGGTGGCGGGGGCATGAATGTGAATATGGGAACCGGAGGTGGACCGCCATTGTTGAAAGATTCAAAAGCAATGTGGGGACCCACAGAACATTGGTATGTGGTATTGGGTTGGAGCTTTATGGTAACGGCGGCCGCTCCACTGCCGTCGGTAGTGCCCTTCTTAACAATCGGAGCGGAGAACTGGAAATCAAAGCCTCCGGCGGAACAGAAGACATCAAAATCTGTGGCGGCCGGACCACCGGTAACATTTACTGTCAGAGTTTTACCGGTGGTACTCAAATCAACCATTTTAAAATCAATATCTGTCTTATTGCTGTTACTGATATTAACCTGTTTAAATTGTCCGCCACCGCCAAGATTGCCTAAAGCCGTTGCGTCTTGGCCAAAACTTAACATTACTCCATAGTCGCCGTTATTTAGACTGCCGAATGAATAATCACCGTTGGCGTCGGTTTTTGTCTCAAAACGTCCCATGCCCATAAAGGAATCAAGGAAGACTGTTACGCCAGCAATACCGGTATCACCCTCAGCGCAAGCTCCACCGGAAGTTGATGATTTACAAACTGTTCCAGAAATGGTGCGGCTACCGGCAGTAAGAATATCAAAAGGGGCAAAGTTAACAGTTTGCCCTACTTTTGTTCCGTTAGCGTCTTTTACTATAGCGGTCACACTTTTTTCTCCGGCGGTGGCAGGATTTTTAATGCCTTTTAACTCAAACATAAGCTGATCTCCTGGAAGCATTACGCTGCCAGTGTGGGTTAGTGTAACAGTAAATGTTCTAGCGGCCGCATTGGTTGAGGTAGCGGTAATCGTGGTTGTGCCGGGACCCCAGCCATTGACGTCCTTGTTATCCCATGATTCGGTTGCTGGAACGACGTTAGCGTTAGTCAGGTCAAATCCAGTAGGAAAAGTGAAAATTACTTGGGCCCCGGTGGTAAGAGCGGCTGGCGCAGGAAATTCACAGCGGAACTTTCCTGTTTGTTCGGGCAAACGGTTATAAGGGTCACACCTTTCCGGACTTGTCCAGAAATTACCGAAGTTTTTTTGGTCAAAGGTTGGCATATCGAAACCGCCAAAAGTTCCTCCTTTAGAAGCATCAAAAACAGTACCGCGTCCGAAATCACCAGCACCGGGCACGATTGAGAGCGAGCCGCTGGATTCTTTAACATTTTTAACAGTAACCTTAAATTCGGTATTGGGCTGGAAACTTAAACCAGTAACCTCAACAGCCCTGGCTTCGGGACGGGCAGAAAAGGTAGCGCTATTTAGGTCTATTTTAGTGCCAATGGGATTTTCTACCGTGTAATTTTGCTTATTAATGGCGCCGAATGGACCACCGGTGAAATCAACCGATTGGTCAAATTCAATCCACATTCTGTAAGTATCAGCGTCAGCGAACATAACTGTCGGCGCTGTGGCGGTGAAGGCGGCGTCAACAGTGGTGAAACAACTGGTGGCATCTGAAGCAAAGGCGTTGCCCGTTACATCTTTAACGCCGGTGGTTGCCTTAACACAATATTTGGTGTTTTGGTCTAAGAGCATTTGCAGTCCGACATTAGCGCCAAAAGATGTTGGGTTGTATTTGAGATTGGCTGTTATAGCCGTCTCGGCTCCGTTGAGCGTTCCACTGGCGTCAGAGTCTTTCCAGAAGATTATGTTACTGGCAGTCAATGTGGTAGGATCTATAGCTTCGGAGAATTGGGCGAAAATGGAAGGAATGTTCCTTGCTACGCCGGTGGCGTTGGTCTTAGGGTCAACAGAAGTTACAGTTGGCGCAGTGACATCAGCGGTGGCGCCAGTGGTGAAGAATAAAATATAGTCTGCCGTTCCGGTTCCGCCAAAACCTAAGCCAGCAACATTAACAACATTTTTCTTAATAGTAAGAACATGTGCTTGATTAGCGGCTAGATTAGCAGCCGGGTCTATTTTTAATAACTTATTAGTAGCGTCCCAAGTTAGGGTGGCAGCAAGGGCGCTTCCTGACGGAGAGCCAAGAGCGGCTGCTTGGAGGAGGACATTATTGGCGTTGTTAATAGCGTTAGCCGTGCCGTCAGCTAACATATTGCCAGAATCGCCAGCGGTAAATTGGATATATAAATTGCCGTTGGGAGAAAAACTGGCAGAACCGCTAGACGGAGCGGTGCTTTCTATAGCGGGGGGCAGTTTAACGTTGGTGGGGTCGTTGGAGCTGGTGCTAAAAGAAATGGTTGAGGTGGCGGCTAGGGCGTTACCGGCCAGGTCTTTAAGGCCGGTGCCGATAGTGACTACATAAGTAGAGTTGGGAAGCAGATTAGCTGGAGCGTTATCAAGGCGCAAAGCGGCGCTATTAATAGCGGCGCCTAAGGAGGCAAAGTGGAAGTCATAACCGCTTAGGTTGCCCAACGCGCCAGCAGTAGCATGGCCGAAGACGATGTCGCCATCAGACAGGACTGTGGAGTCGGTTACGGCGCCTTGGGCAACCGGTGTTAACTTACTCATTTGAGTGTTAGCTGCCACACGCGAGTTGGCTGCGGTTTTGCCATCTACAGTGGCAGTTCCTTCAGTGGAATCAGAGGACATATCGCCGGCGCCTGTCACTATATGCCAGCCATAGCCAGTAGCGCCTGTTAATTGGGCATAAACCATATCACCAACGGAAACCGCCAGAGTTCCGCCGTTAGTAGCGCCGTTATCGGTAGCGGTAGCGGACGGGGTAATAGCAGAAAAACTGGAACCGGTGCTGAAAGTAGGAGCGGCGCTGCCAACTCCGCTAACACTGGCTAATCTCAAATCAGCGTTATTAACAGCGGCGCCGGCAGTAGCGATAGCCCAACCATAAGTGTCCCAATTGTTGGAACTAGTGTCGGGATTGGCGCTGGAACTAACTAAAAGAATATCACCGGTAGAAATGCTTGTAGTTCCGGTGACAACACCGGTGGCATTAGGAGTGGCAATTTTAATTACTCTTTGAGGGCCGTAGAGAGGGAAATTATTAACAGCGAAGGTGCCGCCTGTCTTAGTGGCGTTAGTTACAATACCGATTTCAGCGGGCATATTTTCATGCTGAAAGAGTACTATATCACCGGCGGCGAAAGTGGCGTTGCAGTCAAAGCCGACCGCTATATTATGTTGAAAGTTGGCGAAGCAGTTGGTAGGGCTCCATGGTTTGCTCCAGCGGGTGGAGGCGGCCCATGCGGGGGCGCCCCCCGACGGCACCAGGTCAAAACCGTTGGGAAAGCGTTTTAAACTAAAAGGCACAGCGGAAGCGCTTCTAGTAAAGGTAATATTTGCTGGATTAATCGTTGTCGGATCCATATCGCTGGCGTCAGTGAAATTGGCGTTAAAGAAGGAGCCAAGAGGAACATTGGTATCGCCATTTTTAGGAAAGGTGCTGGCAGTGTTGAGAACAGGAGCTGTGTTATCAACCACGTGGCTGGTTGTTCCGGTAAGAGCGGTGGTGGTTATAGCAGAGCCGGTTACGGTGATACCGTTAGTGGCGACATCCATTTTAAATTTACGGCCTTCGGTAGGGCTTGCCGCTAAAGTGCCCACTACAAAATAAGTGGTGGCGCTGGCTGATCCTGACAGAGCGTTAGTGCCCGTGGTGATGGTGGTTGCGCTACCGACATTGACAGTGGTCTGGGTGCCGAGCAATGTATCAGTGCCGGCAGAGAATATTCCGTCGCCATTGTCTTTGTAAACAGATAAGCTGGCAAAATCGGCGGCTGTAATAGCGGGGGAACCTGCGATGACAGTTACCGCAACGCTGTCTAATGTGTCATCAGAGACAGCGTCAGCGTCTTTGAGGCCGAATTTAACGACCGCAAATACGGCGGCCGATTTATGTCCGACTGCTGGGCGAAATTCAACATCCGCCGGCTGGGCGGTAACGGTTGCGTTACCAGTGGCGGCTTTTGCCGGTAGCAGATAAGCGGTAAGACTTAATAAAAAAATGACAGCGAAAATTGCTGTCCGAACAACCGACCTATTATAAAAACGACCGATAAAACTATTTTCCATAATATAGATTTATATTATTTTTTTATATTATTAGCGACTTTATTTTTCAATAAAACAACAAACAAAGACCAAATGCCGTGATTGCTAAAATAATAACAAATGTTTTTCAAAAAAAGATATGCACAGGGATGTGGATATTTTTAATCGCCTTATTTTTAGTGAATTCTCCAACACGAGTACGTTCAAGGGATTTGAGATACCCGCCAGTTTTCAATTTGGAGCCAATATCTCTAGCGAGGGAGCGGATATAGACGCCGGGGCCGGTGAGGACTTTTATTTTTAAAAGAGGCCATTTGTAGCTGATTAAAGATATTTTTTTAATAAAAACTGGGCGAGGAGAGAGTTCGGGGGGTTTGCCCTTACGGGCTAGAGAATAGGCGGTTTTGCCCTTGATTTTAATAGCGCTATAAATCGGGGGAATTTGTTTGATATTGCCAGTGAATTTTTTAAGAGTCGGTTTTATATTTTTAAGCGAAGGTTTCGGATAAGCTCTACTCCAAACACTGGTTTTTTCTCCTTCTTCGTCGTCAGTGGAACTTGTACTGCCTAATTTTATCACAGCCACATATTCCTTCTCACCCTTTACAATAGTAGAGAGTTTTTTGGTGGCTTCTCTGCCTATACCTACTATCAAGACCCCCTTAGCTAGGGGGTCTAGAGTTCCGGCATGGCCGATTTTTCTAATGCCGGTCAGTCGGCGCAACTGGTTGATTATGTCATGCGAGGTCGGGCCTTTAGGCTTATAAATGGCAAAAATACCCTCTTTTTTTATTTTCATTTCAGGATGTCATTTCTTTGAATTATATCATAAATAAAAAATCCGCCCGAGGGCGGGAGCATTTTTTATACAAGAACGCTTTTAATAATCTCTATCCCTTGTTGCAGGTCTTGCATCGGGATATTAAGCGGGGGCATGAGGCGGATAGCTCTTTCGCCGGCGCCGATAACCAGCAGATTTTTTCTTAGTAATTCTTCAATGGCGCAATCTCGGGCATGCTGGCTGGGGAATTTTATCCGGCGCATCATGCCGAGGCCTTCCGGAGCCATCTCCGCTAGGGCTTTTATTTTTTCTTCCAAAGCAATCTTGTCCATTTTTTCCAGAGCATCAATAGTTGCTAAAGAGGCGGCGCAAGCCAAGGGATTGCCGCCGTTGGTATTGGAGTGCTGTCCGGGAGCAAAATCAAATTCTTTGTGAGTGATGGTCGCTCCCAAAGGCAACCCTCCGCCAAGCGCCTTAGCGAGGCAGATAATATCCGGTTGAATGCCATAGTGCTCGCAAGCGAACATTTTGCCGGTGCGCATCAGGCCGGTCTGCACCTCGTCCACAATTACGGAGACGCCATTTACCCAGCAGACGTCAAGAAGTTTATTTAAGCTATCTTTACTAATAACGTTAATGCCACCCTCCCCTTGGACAAGCTCTAGGATAATCGCGTTAACTTCAAGAAATAAATCAGCATGTTCAAGAGATTCATTAAATCTAGCAATCGCTTCGGGGTTGTTTTTTTCCGGAAATGGCAAGTGGCGCACCGGAAAGGCTCTTGGAAAGCCGCGGGTGTGAATTTCTTTGCTTCTATTAAGAGCCAAAGAGCCTAAAGTTCTTCCGTGAAAAGCGCCCTCAAATGCGATAAAATTAGGGCGTTTACAGCGCGCCATACAGAGCTTGATGGCGGCCTCAACCGCTTCGGTGCCGGAACTGCTTAAAAAGACTATTTTGTCGTGTTTTTTAACCGGAGCAATCCCGCAGAGCTTTTTTTTCAGAGCCACTGCCGGCTCGTTATGCCAATCGTTAGAGCAAAACTGCCAGACACCGCTGTTTAATTGTTCAATAACAGCTCTTTTTACAGCAAAATTATTATAACCAAGGGCGTTGCAACCCGCACTGGAGCAAAAATCAATGAAATGGCCTTCGTATACATATTCAGCCAACGCGCCAGAAACAATAGAACCGCTAGCCCTCAAGGGCATAAAATCACTAGCAATAGTTGACGTAACAGATGTTTTTTGCCCGTCTTGAAAAATTCTTTTTATTTCCGACGGTAGCATAGCGCCTCCTTTATTAAAGAGCCAGATTAGGATAGTATAAAAGCCGCTCTTTGGCAATCCGCCAGCTGGCGGAGGAGGGAAATATGAGACAGAACTATGATGTTGTTATCGTCGGCGGAGGCCATAATGGACTTGTAGCCGCATGTTATCTAGCTAAAGCCGGTTTATCCGTTCTCGTTTTAGAACAAAATATTCGTTTGGGAGGAGCGGCCGCCGGCAGGAAGATGTTTGCTGGAATTGAGGCAGATATTCCCGAATATGCTTATTTGGTGAGTTTGTTTCCTCGGCAGATTGCTGAGGAACTAGTACTTAATTTTTCCACAAAGAAAAGAGCGTTTGATTCGTTTACGCCTTATTCCAGGAGGGGAATTTATCAGGGCTTGTCCATTGGGGAGGATCAAGTTTTAACTAAAGAATCTTTTATTAATTTGACGGGTGATGAGTCTGAATACGAAGCTTTCCAGCGTTTTTCCGAAATGCGCCGAGCTTTTGCGGGCATAGTCTGGCCTACTCTACTTGAGCCGCTAATGTCAAGGGAGGCGATAAAAAGAAGATTTAGAAGTCCTGTGGAGAAAAAAGCATGGCAGTCTTTTGTGGATTGTGCCCTGGGCGAATGCATTGAGAGATTTTTTAAAGATGATTTGGTGAAAGGGCTGGTTTTTACTGATGCTAAAATAGGCGTTTTGACCAGAGGTTATGATTTGAATTTTGTTCAAAATAAAACCTTTATCTACCACATTATCGGCGGCGGAAATGGCAAGTGGCTGGTGCCGGTCGGAGGAACAAAGGCGCTAGTCGGCGAGCTAGGGGCGGCGGTGGAAAAACTGGGCGTTGATGCTTTATTGAACGCCAAAGTTTATAAAATTGAATTTGATAAGGGGATTTGGGCGGTTAAAGCTGATGTTTTAGGAGAAGGGAAAAAAATGGAGTTTGGGGGGCGGTTTCTGCTGGCTGATGTAGCCCCGAAAATTCTTTATCGCCTGATAACCGGCGATAACAGCCAATTAAAAGGCAGAAAAGTGATTGAAGAGGGTTCTTTCTTTAAAATAAACATGCTGGTCAGGCGCCTGCCGAGATTTAAGGCGCTGGCCCACTTGCAGGAGGATCAGCATATAAATGTGGGATTTTCCGGCACCATTCATATTAACGAGAGTTGCCAGAATATGGAAGAAAGTTACTGGGATGCCAAGGCGGGATTTTTTCCAGAAAATCTCCCGTTTGAGGTCTACTGCCACACTTTATCAGATCGGAGCATATTTCCTCCAGATTTAAGCGAAAGCTCCTGCCAATCCTTATCAATTTTTGCTTTGGATACGCCTTACAGTTTGTTTAGAAACAAAAAATTAACCAATAATGAAGCGGCGCAGAGCTGTCTGCGGGCGTTCAATCGGTACCTGATTGAACCTCTGGAAGAATTACTTTTGGCGGACGGAAATGGCCGGCCCTGTCTCCAAACAAAAAGTCCGGTAGAAGTTGAAAGAGAATTAGGCATGCCTTTGGGAAACATTTTTCATCGGCCGCTCCAATGGCCCTTTGCCGAAAAGGAAGAAGAGATTGGCCGGTGGGGGGTGGAGACGGAGTTTGAGAATATTTTTATCTGCGGCGCCGGCGCCAAAAGAGGCGGAGGTATCAGCGGCATTCCGGGCAGGAATGCGGCGATGGCAGTGTTAGAGCAGTTCAAAACCCCCGCTTAGGCGGGGGATTTTTAGCTAGCGATGACCTCCTCCACCGGTTCTCCGGGGAGGCTGTTGTTGATTTCTGTAAGCCAATTTTCAACTCCATCAAGAAAAGGACCAAGTTCAGAAACGTATCGTTGTTGTTCTTCATATGTACGTAACCCACTAAGCGGGCACGCGATTATGCCTCCAGAAGCTAATCTTTCAGCGCCAGCATCGTCATTAAGAGGATTCTTACCCTCTGGGTATATACTGTAAAAGAATTGAGGCCATTCATTACCAAGATCACCGAGCAGAGGATAAGCGTTGAATTTCGGAGGAAGGGCATCGGAAGGCAAGCCTCCTTTTAAAGAGGAGTTTGACATTTCTTCTCCCAGCGGCGATACAATATTGGTAAAAGATGGAACACCCGCAGAGGCGATTTTATTGGCATCTTCACCCCTACTTAATGGTTTAATAGTCGGATCTGGCCGAGTACGGGGACCAAGGCAAAGAAGTGGTCTATTTCCACCGCTAGGTAACCCAACACAGGAATCATTTTTTCTACTTGCCCGAGAACAATATAACCATCTATGCACGGGAAATACTGCAGGTCCTTTATATCTTATGCAGGAGTAATTCCAGCCCGGATCTTTCCTCTCGTACGCAGCTTTTATTTTTCTCTCTAATAAATCTCTACAAGTCTTCTCATAAAAACGGCAAACTTGGAGATCAGAAGAAGCCGCAGTCATTCTAGTGTAGAAGATAAACAAAACAAAAGAAGCCAGCAGAAACAACATCAAAAGTTTATTTTTATTACTGATAACCATAATTATCTATTAGTCTCTTTCTCTAATTCTTCGACCTTCTTTTCAAGCGTTACGAGTTCTTCTTCGGCATTTAAAATCTCATCCTCACCAAATAAAGATCTTTGTATTCTGCTAATTCTGGGTAGAATATCTACGGTTAAATCTTGACTTAACTCCTCAATCATGTGAGAAATAGCCACTAGCGTGTCAAGGGGATAAATAGCTAAAGGATCGCCCGAATTAAGAGCGCAGTTACCAATATTGCAAAGAGGATTGCTACAGGATACGGGGAGAGCCGGAGCCAGAGCGCAATCGGCCACTTCGGGATGAGCTAGGCAATAGTCGTAGCCGCAGGAGCCGGCTAACTCTATCTTCTCGCCAATATCTTGGCAGGGGCCGGAGTTGCAGTAGCTGGCGTAGCAAGAGACGATAACCGGGACGCGGTCGCAGGCATCTCCATCGGCGCCGGTGAAGTCTTGGCAGGCATCGTAATAACAGGTATCGGCATCTTCTATAACCGCTCCCAAACCCGCCGCCTGGGGCTGGGTTTGCGGCCTGATAATACCCATAAGCAATAAGACAACTATAGCAAGAACAGCCACTATGAGAACTGTCCAGAATATTTTTGAAACGTTCATTGTTTTAATCATAACACTATTAATTGCATACTACTTCTCCGCAGGTGCTCAAAGAAGCGCCACTAGGCAATGTCTTTACAAAGGGGCCTACATAACGGCACCCGGCAGGGGGAGGAGCGCACGAACCGCCAGCGGAAAGACCACCACCGTCTTTTTGGGACAACAGGGCGTCAATTCTTGCCTGAAGGGCGGCGATTTGTTCCCGAAGCGCATTTATAAGACTTTCTCCAAGGGGGCTAGGAAAAGGATCGGGAGATATTTTTGGCCGGCACCAGGTGAGTTCGTTGTTGTCTTTGTTAGCGTTAACACAGGATTCACTACTGCAAAGCACTAATCCTGGAAATCGGCTACAAACAAAGTTGGATTTAGGGCAAGTTGACCCAAGAATGCAGTATAATTCAGATGGCGGAGGTGGTGGTGGCGGAGATATGGGCGGCTGACCGATAGGAGTACAGATAAATCCCGGCACTGTTTTAGCAAGACATCTTGGATTGTTACAGCTGATTACTATGGGAAAAATCAGCGGACAACCCCCCGGTTTGTCTTCGCACAAAGAACGATCCACGTCGAAGAGGCACAATTGATCGGTGGGGGGCGGGGGGGTTGTAGGGCCACAAGACCAGTTAGGAGCGGGAAAATCTCGCTTACACTGCTCACAAGAAACAGAAAGGAATCGGCAGGGCGGTCCAAGGAAACCTGGACCATCAACCAGACAAAGTTTACAAGTCTCTCCGGGCACCGGAACTGGCACCGGCACCGGCACAGGAAATGGCCCTCCTGTTGCTTTCACACACTTGCCATTAACATAATCGCAGTCGGGGTTACTCTCACAAATCTGTCCTCTTCGGGGATCGGGAATACCCATTAAGTTAACGTTAGCGCACTTATCTTCTCTAGCATGAAACGCCTGTGGCTGGACCGAGGGGGAGATTAACGCAGGTACAGAAACCAAAACCAGCAGGCCGGCTAGGATGCCCAGTAACAACCAGATTGCCTTTAAATTAGTCATAGTTTTATGATTGTAATAATCTTAATCTTTCCTGAAGAGCTTCAATTTGTTTTTTAAGCCTAGCTAGTTCTGTCGCCAACGATGAGTCGTTAATTTGTTGTTTCCTGACGGCTGCTCTAGCTTCCAATCGTGAAAGTCCTGGCAAAACACTGTCGCGGAGTTGTTCTCTTAACAAAACTAATTGCTTAGACATATTGTCTCCACCAGCCCGCATTCTCTCTCTGGTTTGGCGGTTGTTGGCGCGGGGGACATCTCCCATCGAAAAAGCGGGGCTATCAAACCCGGCGGTGGAGCAGATATCGTTCTGCTTATAGCCACTCTTAGAGTCCACACAAGAGCCATTTTGACTACCGCCTATAAGCAGCCAGACGCATCCTAAAGATTTTTTCTGAGCGCATCTTTCCTTTTCTAGATTAACGAGCGTGCATTTACCTGAAGCCTCAACCCAGTGGCAGACTTCCCGTCCGCGGCGGCGAGCTTCAAAATCAGACATATTTAACTCACTAGAGGTAAGAGGGCGCTCGCATTCATCTTTTGTTCTGGCAGTCGTGCATCTTAGTTGCATGAAAGTAACGCTAGAACCGCTTATCCCACCAGGTCTACTTACCTGTTGTTCTTTTGGTGGTCTCGAGGGAGCGCTGTTTCTTTGAGGAGTAGGTTGTCTGCGTGAGCATCGGATTTTTGCTGCGTCTTGGCATTTTTGAACTTCGGCTTTACTTTGAGCAGATTTTAAACAGGAGGGATCAGGACGGCATACATGCACAGCCAGAGCTCTGGGCGGGTAAATAAGGAGAGCGGCAAGGACGATTAAGGCAAAAATAAAAACGAGAGAAAAAGAGAAACTTAATTGTTTCATTACCTTTATTTTATCATCCGCAGATTTTTTAAGGCAAGACTAAAGTTATTCACACCTTTTTTCCGGGATTAAAAATGTTGTTCGGGTCAAATATTTTTTTAGTTTCTTTGAAGAGTTGGCAGACCTCCCCGCCGAACATCTCTTTAAGGTATGGAGTGCGGATGAGGCCGTCGTTGTGCTCGGCGGACATAGAGCCGCCAAAGGCAAAGACCAACTGATAAACTTTTTTAGAGAGAGTTTTAATAATTTTTTTAGACAGGGGATCGGTTAAGTCCATTAAAGGGATGATGTGGAGGTTGCCGTCGCCGATATGGCCGACGATGGTGTATTCAAAATCATACCGGCTAAGGATTTTTTCCAGTTGAGGAAGAAATTGAGGCAGTTTTTCTGGCCGGACTATTAGGTCGTCAATAAAAGGCGCCGGCTTCTTGTCTTGGAAGTGGCCGCGGAGAAGATTAAAACTCTCGCGGCGCATCAGCCAGTATTTTTCGGTGTCTATGCCGGGCCGAGCAACGCGGGCGGGCAATCCCATCTTTTTAATTTCTTTAAGAGCGTCAGCGGCTGCCATTTTTACCTGACTGTCGGAGTTAGCGGCAAATTGGGCAATCATTACCAATTTAGGGAAGCCTCCCTGCAGAAACATTAAAGATTCGGGCAGAAAGCGCCAGAAATGCTTCCACATCAAGTAGCGCAATGCCAGCTTCATAGTGTAATTATCAAAAAACTCAAAACTTTCCGGTTTTAGGCGGAGGATTTTTTCTGCAATTGCAGGAATCAGGGAGATATCTTTAAGAAAAATAATCAGCAGGCGGGAGTTTCTTTGAGGTTTGATAAGGCGAAATTTAATCTCGGTGATGACGCCGAGAGTGCCTTGAGAGCCGGTAAAAAGCCTGGTCAGGTCAAAAGTTTTGCCGTCCCAGACATTCCAAAGAGCGTAGCCGGAGGAGTTTTTGGAGACTTTAGGCCGGGCATTTTTTAGCAGTTTATAGTTGGCAGTTAGCAATTTGTGGAGCTGGCGGTAAATTTCTCCCTCAAAATCACTCTGTTTAATTTTCTTATCTAACTGCTGTTTACTAAGGGGTTTAATGGCGTATTCGTTGCCATCGGAGAGGACTACTTTTAATTTCCGGACAAAGTTTTCAGTCTTGCCGTAAGCGAGAGTTTTCTCTCCGCCGGCATTGTTGGCGACCATGCCACCGATAGCGCAAATTTCGCGGGAGGAGGGATAGGAGGGGAGAAGCAGATTTTTTGCTAATGTTTTTTTTTCAAAATCGCGGTAGTAGACTCCCGGCTGGGCGATGGCATAGCCGCCCCGCTGGCTGGCGGAAACTTTTTTTATCTTGTTAAAATACTTGGTGAAATCCAGAATAATTGAGTCGTTGAGGGGGCCGCCGGTCATATCTGTGCCGGCGGAGCGGGCGGTAAGGGATAATTTATAATTTCTAATTTTGAATTTTGAATTAATGAATTTAACCAGATTTTTTATGTCAGAAACTGATTTGGGGGCGATGACCAGTTGCGGCTTTACCTGGAAGATACTGGCGTCGCGGCTATATTTTTCCAGAGTTTGCCGGTCGCTGTAGACCTTCCCCCGAACAATTTTTTGTAATTCTTTTTTAAGGCTCATTAACAGAATTTTAACACAAAACACAAACCCCGCACCTTTGTGGAATCTTAAGGCGCGGGGTTTATTATTCACCGAGTAAATTTTTACTCAGTGACGGTTTCGGTGACCGTTGCCGTTAAATCTTCTCCTAATGTATCTTCGACAGAAACCTCCTCTGTTGGAGTTTCGGAAGAAGTTCTGCTATAAAAGAAGTACCAAGCGCCGGCAACGATAAGTACCAGCACAACAACCCAAATCCAAACTTTCATTTAAATTGTTAAGTTTTTTGATAAATAATCACAACGACCTTTTCAATTAAAACTTTGCTAAGTATTAAACAAGTTAAAGACCGCTGTCAAGAGCCTCTAGGTCTGTTTCGTTGAGGTCTGCCTCAATGGCGGCCACATCATCAGAGGTTCTTATTCGGCTTAAATCTTCAGTTAGTTGGTCGGGGGAATACGCGGCATCCACACCGGCTTCTTGAAGGGCCTGTTTCTCCGCTTCGGTGAATTCCACAGCATCAAGTTCCTCTCCAACACCGATATATTCCTTGCCGTACCAATTTCGGCTGAAGAAGAAGGCGCCGGCGGCTATCGCTAGAATGACGACTGCTAAAATAATTATTTTGTTTTTGCTCATATTTTTTTAGTTATTATTAGTGCTGGTAGCGGTGCTGGTGGCATTTTCATCATCCTCGTTGTCGTTACCAGCCCCCTTAAGAAGGTCCTTTATTTTTTGGACGATGTCTTGGAATTTTTGTTTAAGGGTTTTAATATCATCTTTTAGCTCTTTGGCTATAGCTTTAGCTTCGGCGGTAACTTCTTCCGCGCTTTTCTTGGCGTCCAGATAAGATTCAAACTTCTGGCGTAAGGCGTCTATTTTAGCGTCAATGGCAAGCTTGGAATTCTTAGCTTCCTCCATCAAAGGGGTGATACTGGAAACATCTATGCCCCTTTCTTGCATTTTTTTCAGTCGAGCCTCAATTCTTTTGGCAATGTGGTCAAAACGGGCGGCGGCATGGCGGAAGCGAAACAAGATTTTCATTGCTTTACGGTGGGCGTGAACCATGCGGGCGCTGTCTTTGGCCGATTCAACCTTCTCTCTAAAAGTGCTGCGCAACTCTTCTTTTCTGGCTTTAAAGGCTTCTTTTAGCTCCTCTTGTCCTTTTTTAAGCTCTTCCCTTTTAGCTTTAAATTCCTCTTTTATTTTTTCCCTCTCTTCTTTAGCTAAGTTAGAAAAGTCTCTAAACTTGCCGGAGGTTTCTTCTTGTAAAGCGCGGCGTTTTTCTTCTATATCATCTATGAGCAATCGGTGCTTTTCTCGAAATTCGTCCCTTTCTACTTTTAGCTCCTTTCTTTGAGCTTTAACTTTTTCTTCAAGAGCTTTGCGGGCTTCAGCGTTTTCTTTTCCATGGTCGGCTAGAGCGACCGAGGAAAACAGAGCGACCGATGTAATGAGGGCTGTAACAGCCATTTTTTTAGCGTTTTTCATAGTGATTTTGATGGTAGCAGATTGCTAATTTAATTTCAATAGAACGATAATAATGCTAAAAAAGCCCCGAGAAGCTCGGGGCGGGGTTTCTAATAATTTTCCAGAGTTTTTTCCAGCTTTTCTTTAAGAAATCTTATTTCAGACAACTCAATAAAAGCATTATCAAGACTGGCCGGGCTACCGAGGCAACGAAATCTGGCGTTGTTTATCATTCTGGTCAGGTCGGCGCTTACTTTTCTAGCTCCCAGCTTGACCAGCCACTGGTCATCAGGCACCTTCTCCAGTTTTTTGGGGATGGCGTCTAGGTCCTTGTCGGTGTTGGCCAAAAATTGGAGAAGCACCTCGTACTCAATCCCTCTTTCTTTAAAATCAGGATTGGTCAGCCAATTAATCGCCACTTGGGCTCTTGCCAGCTTTTCTGTGATAATAATTTCATAATCGCGGAAGTCGGGGCAGGACAAGCGCTGTTCAGCTTCGCTGATTTGCAGGCTGGTCTGGCCTAGATAGACGAAGAAGAATTCTGAAAAGGCGGGGAAGCGGGAATTTGCCCGCTGGCTTTTTACTTCTTGGGCAAGATTAGCCGTTATTTTTTGATATACCTTCGGAGCGTCGGTCGGCCCAACGCCGGCAGAAGTAATAATTGCTAAAAATGCCGTTAAACTCACCAACAAAGCTTCCATCGGCTCTCCTTTGTGGGTTTTGGAAAGATGCTGTTTAAAACCAGGAAGATATTAATATTTTATCTAAGAAAAGTCAACCTATTTTATAAAACCAAACCAACATATCCCTGTCGGCACTGGCGGTTCAGGCGCCCAGCCGCGCCTGCCCGCCTAAAGGCTCGGCACGAAACTTTTTTATAAGATTAATTATAATAAAAAAGACCATGCTTTCGTGCCTCCGCCATTTGCCGCACGGGATAGTTGATTTGGTTTTATAAAGGTTAAGGTTTAGATGGGTTGTGAACTTGAGGGGGCTATATAAAAAACAAAAACCCCCGCTAGGAGCGGGGGTTTTTGTTTTGCCTTAAAAGCGGTCTCTGCGAAAAGCAGGACGGCTCTTTTTGTGGCAATCGCGGCATTTCAGCTGATCAATCCGGCTTGGATCTGGCTCGAAGGGAAGCTCTTTAATTTCAGCTCCGCACTCCGCGCACTTCCAATCACCCTGATACATCTTTCTCTGAAAACCGCCACCGTTATTATCGTACGCCATTTATTCACTTATAAACTTAATGACCTTTTAACTGGAAGGCGTGAACAAAAAGCTTACGACTTACAGTATGTTGCCATTATACAGCGTATCTTGATATTATGCAAGTGGTGGATGTCAAGACATGATTAAAACTATCTCTCCTATTTTTCTCTCCCGACTGGCTTTGGCATTTGTTTTTCTTTACGCGGCCATCTCCTCGCTGGCCGATCCCCTAAGCTGGGTGGGTTTTTTCCCTGCTTGGGTCGGGGCCTCTAATTATTCGTTGGCCTTTTTTTCAATTGGGGAGGGCTTGCTTGCCTTATGGCTAATCTCCGGCAAAAAGGGATTTTACGCCGCCATCGCCGCGGCTGTGGTTTTGGCGGTTATCGTCCTTACTAATTTAGAATCAATGATTATTGTTTTTCGCGACGTTGGCCTTTTCTTAGCGGCTTTATCTCTGGCGGTTTTGGAGAAGAAAGCTGATAATTTATAAAACTGTAAAAATATTAATCCCCTCTACGCGGCCCTTAACTTGGGCGGAGCCCAAAGATTTAAATTGGTAAGCGCCTTTGATTTTTTTGACAGTCGGTTCGCCGATAATAATAGAAGTTTGGTACTCCTTATTTAAGCTCTCAAGGCGGGAGGCGACATTGACCGTGTCGCCGATGGCGGTGTAGTCAAAGCGCTGGCTGGAACCCATGTTGCCGACGATAGCCGGGCCGGAGTAAAGGCCGATGCCAATAGCGATTTCTATGCCGATTTCTTTTTTAAGAATTTGGTTGAACTCCTCCACTTTCTTAATCATGCCCAGAGAAGCTTTCAGGGCTTTTTCGGCGTGGTCGGGGTCGCTGAGCGGCGCTCCCCAAAAAGCCATGACGGCATCGCCAATATACTTATCCACAACTCCGTCGTTTTTGAGAATTTCTTCGGTGACCGATGTAAAATAGCGATTGATGATATCCACCAGCTGGTGGGGGCTGGTTTTTTCAGAGAGCGAGGTGTAGCCGCGGATGTCGGAGAACAGGACGGTAATTTCTCTCTCTTCTCCGCCCAGCGCCACTTTTTGCGGATTTTGCAGTATCTGCTCCAGCACCTCCGGGGAGACATATTTGCCGAAAACTCCCCGCATCTCCCTTTTTTCTTTATCAACTATTAGATAGCGGAAAATAACCAAAGCGATAGTGGAGAGAATCCAAGCAAGATGAATGTGGATGATGTTAGCCGCTATGCCTTGCTGGAAGAGTATAATTTGAGCGATAAGATAAAGAACGCCTGCCCCGACGGAGGCAAAAACAAAACTATTAATGGAGCGCAGTTTTAAAGAAAACACTACGGGCATAAGGATGGCAAAAAGGAGCCAGAGATAGGCGAGCGGGCTAGTGAGAGGGCGGAGGCGATAGCCCATAATGAGCATGTTAGCGATATTGGCATGGATTTCCACACCCGCCATTTCTTCCCCTTTGGAAAGGGGCGTGGGGCGGCTATCGTGCAGGTCGGGGGCGGTGGCGCCGATGAAAATTAATTTATTACTTAACTGATCGGACAAATCCTCCTCAAATAATCTCCAGAAAGGGATAGCCCTAACCGAACGGGGAGGGGCGGCGTAAACAATACGATTAATTTCCCCAAGGTTTTGTTCTTGGGGTATTTTTTTGCCAGCGGCTTTCAGAGCAGAGTAGCCAAGCGAATAAACGCCGTTCTCTGTTCTTAAAGGAAAATTTCTGACAATGCCGTCTTTGTCCTGGATGGTGTTGATGTAGCCGAGAGCGGTGCGGCCGGTGAATTGAGGCAGGGGACGAGTGAAATTGGGCCCGATTTTTTCCAAGGGCATTACGATTGGAAAAAAGGTTGAGCTCAAAACATTGGAAAGATAGTAATCATCCTGCGGCCCGAGCCGAGAAGGTTCGGAAAAAATGACATCAAAAGCGACAGCGGCCGGCCTGCTTTGATTTATTTTTAAGAGGGCGCTGGCAAAAAGGCCGCGAGGCCAGGGCCACTGGCCGAGGCGAGACAGGGACTCATTGTCAATGGCAATAATAAGGATATCCTGATGGATGGGTTTATTAGAAAACAGTCGGTCTTCAAGAAAATTTTCCAATCCGGAGAAAAGGCCAGCGGAAAAAGAGGCGAAAACTATTAAAAATACTATAAAACTGACCAGACAATATCCTTTTAAGTTTTTCATTTTTATATCAACCTCGACTGTCTATTTTTTGAGGTACAAAACCAACAACCTCAAAAAATGGGCTTTGGGCTGTGAATTCTTTGCCGGTGGCGGAATCTTTCCAACCGACGGCTACAGCCCCTTTGGAGGCGCCTAACTCGGAAACTTCCGGAGCTAATTTAGCGATAAAAGCGCCGGGTTTTTCAAAGAATCCTATCGGACCGATAACCTGCCATTGGGCGGCAGCGGTAATAATTTTTCTCGAGCCATCGCTATTAACCAGAATTGCGTCAAACAATAGGCGGTCGTTTTCCACCACTCTTCCAAGATTTGCTTGGGTTTCCAGAATTATTTTTACTGGGGTAGTGTTTGCTATCGTATCAACTTTAGAGGGAACGGCGGCGATTTTTTTAGCGACAGTTTCCGGGGTGATTTCAATTTGGTCGCCGGCGGTGACCAGTGTTTCGGTGCCGGGTATTACCTTTCCGGTTGCTGGATTAACAACGGAAACAAAGACCGAGTCTTTGACGACTTTTATGTCGGACTTGCCGTTGGCGTAAGCGACACTGAATTCGGTGCCGCGGACGACCGCGACAGCGTTGGGAGTTTTAACTTCCCATGAGGATTGGGGAGTGGCTAGGGCAACAACTTTGGAAAGTATTTTGCCGGAGTTGATGAAAATACTAACCACTAAACTTTTATCGGACTTACCGTAAGAGCTGTTTTTGATAATAAAAGAGGTGTTGGGTTCTATGTAGGCGGCGGAGCCGTCGGCGAAATGCAATTCTCCCACGCCAGCCTCTCCGGTTTTGACGGTTTGCCCCTCGTTTAATTCGTCTCCGGTGCGGAGTTCGCGATCGCTTTCCGTAACGCGCGGCTTAAAAACTTCTATCCAAGGCTTAGTGGAGGCTTGTTGATTTTCAATTGGATTGGTTGTGGTTGAGGGGGCTGAAGCGGAGTTGATAAAATAGTAGCCGGCGAGAAAAACAACAAACAAAATTGCTAAGGCGGTTAAGAGCCTTAACTTAAGAATTTTTGCAAACATAATATGGCTTAATTAGCCCAGATAACAAAGGTGAAGACTTTGTCTCCTTTGCCGAGATTCTTGACGTGGAGAGAAGACTTGCCGTCGGATGATCTTTTGATTTCCCTACCCCACTGGCTGGGATGATCAAGGTCGGCGCCCCCGTTGCTAGTCGGCTCTTTACTGCCAATAGTGGTAATGGAATCAAGGTGGGTATAAATAGTTTCTAACTGGTCATAATCATGCAAGTTAGGATGTTCGTTTAAACCGCTGGGGTTGTTGGTGTAATCCATACAGGTGCCGAGATTGGCGTTGGTAAAAACTTCATCTTGATGGTCAAGACCGAAAGTGTGGCCGACCTCCTGGCACATAACAAAGTTTCTCCACTCGGGCTTGTTATAGGTGGCGGTATTGAAATAAGTGTCGTTAAGCTTGACAGTGCTTTGAGTGATGTGGTCGCCACTAATCCAAATACTGGCTACCCCCAGCCAGCCGTTGAAGCCATACCTGCTGCTGCAGACCTGAACTCCGCCCTTGACCGGCTTGCAGTTCTTGGGGTTGATACTGCCGGAAACGACAGTAGTGTCCAATGCGTTGGATAAACTCCAATCGCTAGAGGCGGTTGCTAAAAAGGAATCCCAATTAGCGGAAACATTATCGCTTAATTTTAAATTAAAGGGATTGGCTGTTCTGGACCAGTGGTAAACGCCCCAAGAGTGACTGGCATAAGCGATCATGCCGCCGAAGCTGGCGACTACCAAAACTACCGCCGAAACGACTAAAAAATAACCGAAAATAGAAATTCTTTTCATATTGCATTGATTATCATATAAAGTTAGAAGCTGTCAAATATCCGTTTTATGTTAGAATATTCAGCATGCGTGGCTGGGGAAAGAAAAGTGATTTTTTAATATTGGGAGCGACTGGCATGCAAGGGCGGATTGTCACTAGGGATTTAGCAGAGAATGGCTACAGGGTTTTTATCTCCGGGCGAAGCCGGGAAAGATTAGAAAAGCTTCAGGCTCAATATCCAGTTGCCGGTCTAAAAACAGCTGATTTGGGGAATAAACGGCAATTGAAGGGGATTGTTGAGGGAGTTAAGCCAGCAGTGATTATAAATTGCGCCGAAGGGGATTGGAACGTGGATGTTTATCAAGCTGCTTTAGAGGGCGAGGCGAATGTGATTGACCTTGGTTCGGAGGTGCCGGCTACTAAAATTCAGCTAGCGATGAGTAAAGATTTTAAGAAAAAAGGGCTGACCGCAATTACCGGCTGCGGCTCCACTCCGGGGGTGAATAATGTGACTTTAAGCTATGCCGTCAGCCAGTTAGACACTGTGGAGACAATAGAAGTTGGTTTTGCCTGGAACTCCAATATCAAAAAATTTGTCGTGCCTTTTTCTATGAAGAGTATTGTGGAGGAGTTTACCGACCTAGCTCCTTTGATAAAAAATGAGATGTGGTTGGAGAAAGAGCCTTTAAAAACAGTGAAGAATAGAAAATTTCGCTGGGTGGGCAGGCAAAAAATTTTTTTAGTCAAGCATCCAGAGACGTTTACCTTCTTTCATTATTTTAAAAATCGCGGCTTGAAAAACGTTCTTTTCTTAGCCGGTTTTCCGGAACATTCTTTTAATAAAATTATAAGCTATACTGGTAAAAACAGGCGGGGTAATTTAGTTTATGAAAATGGTTCGGGATTTGTTTCTTTAAATAATCTTACCAGAATTCTTCAGAAGAAACACAGGCCGCCGAAAGGCTATAAGGAGGTGGAAAATTTATGGGTGGTTGCCAGCGGAATTAAGGACGGCAAGAAGAAGAATATTTTTATGGAGTGTATTGTGCCAACGTTAAAAGGATGGGAATCGGCTGGCTGTAATATCGATACCGGTTTCCCGGCTTCAATTATTGGGCAGATGATTTGGAGGGGGGAGATCAAACAGTGCGGCAGTTTCGCTCCCGAGGTTGTCGTGCCTTACGGGCATTTTTTTCAAGATCTAAAAAGAAAGGGAATGAGCGTCTGGCAGAACGGGAAGTGGGTATAAAAAACCGGTCGCTTGAGGCGACCGGCACGGTTCGGTGTTTTAGCAAAAAACAACAGCGGAGACGGCCGATGTCCAAAGGCCATCTTTGTGGCCCTCGGCGCTCTGGCAGATGTGGCTGGTTTTGAAGATGTGGCCGCTCATCTGGTAAATCTGCTTGCGCTGGTTCCAAGCCTTGTCGGGATTAAACTTAATGCCGAGAGTGGTGGCTAGCATGGTGGCGGCCAAATCTTCAGCATAATCACCGGCCTTTTTGGCGGTTTGGCCATAGGTGTGATGTTCAGAGATGTATCCATATTGTTCACTGCCATTATTAGGCAGGGCGATGCCGACAGCCGCGGCCACCAAGCGGTTGGGTTCGTCGGTTTCCTGCCGCGCCATGACGCAAAAAACAACCTGGCCTGGTTTGAGCAGCGCCTGTCCTTCTTTGCGGGAAAGACGTTTGCAGTTAGGCGGCAGAATGCTGGAAACAGTTACCAAATTGCACATTTGAATGCCGGCATCGCGCAGAGCCGCCTCAAAAGCGGCCAGCTTGTCTCTGTTGATGCCGACGCCATTGGTAACGAAATAGTTTTTCGGAACAACCCCCTCAAGCATTTTCTCTCCTTTTTTGCTGGTTGGTGAATTATCAAAAAACTAATTTAATTACAAGGGACTAATTGCTAAAAATTATAGGCAAAATTCTTTCTTGTCAAATAAATAATTTGACGATCGTCAAATTATTTATTATTGGCAATTAAAAACAGGGCACAGCATTGTGCCCTGTTGTTTCTCATGGAGGGGTAATCCTCACCAGACAGAAGGGGCGGGTCCAAGGGCCGCATAGGTAAGCGATCTTACCTGGGTCCATAGCGCTGGCGCGATAATCGGGATTAGCGACGCCGCAGACTTGAAAAGCGGTAAAAGCCAATTGAGAGCAGAACCAGCTGGGCTGGTTGGCGCTCTCGCGACGTATCCGCCAGTTGGCGGAGCCAGTAGCGGAGCCAGCAACGGAGCCCCAAACCTCCCGGATAACAGGCACCCTGTAAGGGGTAGCCGCCAATTGTCCGAAAGGGGCATAGGGCTTGCCGTTTTGTTTTAGCGCCCAGACAGCCAATCTTTCTTTCTGTTCGTCTTTTAGCGGCGTTTTTAATTGCCGCACCCAGACGACATCGTTGGGCTGGCAACGTTGGAGGTGGGCCTCCACTTCTTCCAGAATCACGCCTCCCAATTCTTTTTCCGCAGACAGAGTCCAGAATCGGCTGTTGATTTCCACAACGGCAGATACATGGGAAACTGGGCTGTCGGTAAAAGCGCTGAAAACCGCTCTTGTCGCCCAGTTGCCGGAGACGAAGATAATCATGTCTCCGGCTTGAGGCTGGTAAATTCGGGGCGCCAGCCGCCGGTCTTGGCGAACTCCCGGACACAAGTCCAGCAAGGTGATTTCACCCCGCGCTACGCCTGCCTGCCAGAGGCAGGCAGTGGCCAGAAAAGCCACCAAAACTTTTCTCATTTTCTACTCCTAACCTGAGTCAAAGAGCCACTTTTTCTCTGGTTTGATTGTAGCATATTTTTATATGAAAGTCAAGTAATTGACATATTTTACGACATATTAGAAAATATCGGCGGTTGTTTGATATCAGAAAAATATAAAGAGTGGGCCAGATAAAAATTGACGCCAATCAATTGGCGCAGGGCGATTTTGCTTCTTACTTCCAGAAATTTCAGGAGGCCCAGAGCGGCTTATCCAGCGCTTTGTCGCGGCTGATAGTGGTGGTGGAAAAATACCCCGACCTTAAAGCCAGCGGTTTGTTTCAGGACCTGATGGTCCAGCTGGAAGGCACGGGAAATCGCATTGTCAACGAGCGGCGTTTCTACAATGAGAGCGCCCAATATTACAACACCACAAAGAAGAGATTTCCGTCCAATTTAATCGCCAATTTTTTCAACTTTGAGGACAAATCTTATTTCAAAGCCGAAAAAGGTTCGGAAAAAGCTCCTAAGGTTGATTTCGGAGGTGGCAAATGAAGAAAGTAGAAGATTTTATCAGCGACGGCAATCTGGAACTTCTCGCCGGAGAGGTCAAAGAGGCGGAAAAGCACACTTCGGGAGAGATTAGAGTTTGCCTGCTGGTAGATTTTGAGTTTGGCATTGGTTCTATTGATGTCCAAGCGGAAGCGATTTTTTTGCGGGAAGGCTTGCATCAAACAAGAGACAGGACGGGCGTGCTGATACTGGTTGTTTTTAACAAGCGTCAGCTGAGGATTATGGCCGACAGCGGCATTAACGCCAAACTGACCCAGGGATATTGGGATGATCTGGCGGCCTTTATGGTCTGGTTTTTTAAGCTCCAGCTTTACTATCAAGGTATCCGCCACGCGGTGCGGACCGTCGGCAATAAGTTGGCCGAACATTTTCCTCGCGCCGCTGACGACTTTGATGAACTGCCGGATGACATTATTACCGGAAAGGAGCAGGGGAGATGCGACCATTGCTGATGGCGGTCTTGCTGGCAGTCGGGGGAAATTTTCCCCAGCCGGTGGGCCACGTCAATGACTTTGCCGAGGTTCTATCCCAAGAGGCCGAGAGCCGCCTTGAGGAGAAGCTGAAGAGATATGCCGACGACACCGGTATTGAGGTGGCGGTGGTTACCATAGCTTCTCTTGATGATTCAACTGTTGAAGAATATACCCTTAACTTAGCCAACAGCTGGGGTGTGGGCGACAAAAAGAAAGATAATGGATTAGTCTTTCTAATTGCCCCCAATGAGAGAAAAACCAGGATAGAAGTTGGCTATGGCCTGGAGCCGGACCTGCCAGATGTGGCTGCCGGCCGGATTATCAGAGATGATGTTCTGCCCCTCTTTAAAGAGAAGAAGATGGAGGAGGGGATTATCGCCGGCGTTAGCGCTATTGTCGCCCAATTAGGCAGCGCGACTTTTGAGCAACGCCTGGAGGAAAGAGCGAAGCTGGAAGCGAAGAGAGCGGCGAGCGCAAAATATGCCTTTAAGATATTTTTAGGCGCGATTATTGTTGCAGGATTAGCCGGAGTGATATCCTACTTAGGATTTGTTTCTTATAAGAAAAGACTGGAAAAACAAGAGATAATTAATAGGATTTTGAATCGTTGGGCTTGCTTTAAAGAACAGAAAGAAAAGCTATTTAAAATTCTGTCCGATGCCGAAGCCTTGTTGGAGAAATTAAAAGCAGAGGGCCGGGACGGAATAGAGCCGAAACTCAAGCCGCTTTCCTGGGCTTGTCATTCGATTCAGGAACAGTACCGGCTTGCGGTTGTGGAAATCGGCGCTTCGTCCAGAAACGCTAAAATTTTGCTGGAGAAAAAGAGCCTCAGCCAATTAAATGACATTCACG
Organism: uncultured Candidatus Saccharibacteria bacterium; assembly: GCA_964373915.1. Lineage (GTDB taxonomy): Bacteria > Patescibacteriota > Minisyncoccia > UBA6257 > UBA11618 > CAYJWP01. Next base: position 70,619 of record CAYJWP010000002.1, read on the forward strand.
ATCATTTACTTTCTGCCTCCCATTTAACCCAAAGCTATCTGGATGATATCGCTCAAAATGAAGAGCAGGCGCAAAAGTGGGAGGAGGCGAAAAATAAATCTTCGGAGATGATTATTTATTTTCCTAAGGATTTGCAAATTGCCAAAGGGGCGCTTGGCCATCCCGATGTTTCCCAAAAAACCAGAGATTTAATTGCTTTGGCCGAGGGAAAGTTTAAGCGGGCCAAAGACTACGCCGACAAAGAAGCGGGCAAAGTCAATTGGCTAAAGGTTTTTGCTCTGATTTCCGAAGCTAGTCATTTGGCTCAAGGCGTTCTAAAGAAGGCTAGAGAAGATGTTTATTTTGCCGCCAGGGCGCGAGAAAAAGGCCCTGTTCTGATGGGGGAAATTTGTTCGCTTCTAAAGGAAGCAGAAGAAGCTGTTGCCGGCGACGGAGTTTCCCAAGCGGTTAAAGACAAGCTGAAAAAAGCCAAGCAAGAATTTGAGGAGCTGAAAGAAAAAACCGGAGTAATTCCAGTTAACTGGCTATCGATTTTTGGGGTGCTGTTGGCATTGTCCACTCTCTTTAAGAAAATTGAGAAAGAAGCGAAAAAAGATAAAGAAGACAGAGAGAGAGCCCGGCGTAAGCGGAGCTATAGCTCTTCTTCAGGTTCAGGTTCGTGGTCCTCCAGACCTCCCTTACCATCATACTTCGGCTCCAGTCCTGGAGGCGGAGAGTTTGGAGGTTTTAGCGGAGGAAGTTTCGGAGGCGGAGGCGCTTCCGGCAGTTGGTGATAATTAAGATTTCAAAACCGCCCCTTGGGGGGCGGTTGTTTTTTTCTTGCTATTCCTTTTTTTTTAGTTTTCAATGAAAATGAGCGCCAGCATCATTAACACTCCTATGACGATAATAAATAACTGGAGCAAAGAATGCCAGATGTTTTCAGATTTTTTGTTGAGTTCGGGAATAAGGTCGGAGAGGGCGATGTAGATGAATCCTCCCGCCACTATAGGCACAGACCAATTAATAAGAGTCTCGGCTTGGACGCTTAAAATAAGCGCCAGTATTGTTCCCAGAACGGCCGCTAAGGCTGTGAGGAAATTGAGAAATAACGCTCTGCTTTTGCTGTAGCCGGCGTGAATCAAGACTCCAAAGTCGGCAATCTCCTGCGGTATTTCATGGATAATAATAGCAAGAGTGGTGGCGATGCCGATTTCAATACCTGCTAGATAGGAGGCGCCGATAATAAAGCCGTCAAGAAAGTTGTGGATGCCGTCGGAAAATAAAATCAATCGGCCGACGGGATGAATATGGTCGCAACCATCTTTTTCAGCGCCATGGTGGTGGTGCCAGTGCAGGATTTTTTCCAACACAAAGAAAAACATTACGCCGGAAATGATTAAGACGCCTAACAAGGTAGGGTCAGAAATATTTTCCGCCGCTTCGGGAATCAGATGGATAAAAGAATCGCCCAGCAGGGCGCCGATGGCCAAACTGACCAGAATAAAAATATATTTTTTCAGCAGTTCTGTTTTTAGCGATAGGGCGAAAGTTCCCACCAAAGAAACGGCGCTGACCAACAAGACGCTGGCTAAGGCATAAATAGACATAGTTTTGGAAAAAGGTGTCCAGATAATAAATAAAGCAACAAAAAACCAAGCAGTCCAAGGCATGGCGTACCTCCTAAGATTTAAGGTTCAGTTGAAACTTTCCGGATAGTATCATTCAGTCACAAATGTGTCAATTCCCAACATTATACAATAAAAAACCGCCGGTTGGCGGTCATGCTCTTCTTGAATCGGGATTAGAAAATTCAATGAGAGTTGTTTCTTCTGGCTGATCTATCCTTATGAGCGATAGATGATCCCAGGCAAAATTTGTATTACTTTTAAATCGTTCCCGAAAAATAATCTTTGCCTCTTCGTCATCCCGGTCACCCCGAGCCTCAAAAGTTCCCTACTATCACTGGTGAAATATCAAATCTCTCTGCGATAACTCTGTATTCCATCTGACAATCTCCCATTGCTTGAGTCAAAGTTCTACACCAAAACTAACTAAGAAATACCATTTAGTTTTAAATGATTCAAGAAGGGATAAAGGGGTCTGGGGAGGAATCCGCGCGGGCTTCGGCTTTCTTTTTTGAAAAAAT
>CAYJWP010000003.1:0-54237 GCA_964373915.1 uncultured Candidatus Saccharibacteria bacterium
ACAGTGGCAGTGCGCCTGCCTTCCAAGCAGGATACGCGGGTTCGATTCCCGTCTCCCGCTCAAGTAACTAAAACCCTATTTTTTCGTTATAAATGTTAGCTGATGAGCATAAAATAATAAGAGAAGCCAAGAAGGGAAATGCCGGAAGTTTTGGCGTTCTATATGACCATTACATTCCCCAAATCTACCGCTTCATTTTTATGAAGGTCAGCCATAAGCAGGAGGCCGAGGATTTGGCCCACGAAGTCTTCCTCAGCGCCTGGCAGAACATAGATAATTTTGATTACATCGGCCACCCCTTTTCCAGCTGGCTTTACCAAATCGCCCGCAATCGCATTATAGACCACTACCGCACCAGAAAAGAAACTGTGACGCTGGAGAGCGTGAGTGAAGACGAGTTTGAAATTTCCGACGCGTTAGAGCAAAGATTAGACCAAAAAAAAGAAATGGTTAAAGTCAAAGAAGCCATCCAGCAGCTCAACGACGACCAGCAGAACATTATTATTCTGCGTTATATAGAAGACCTCGGTCCGGATGAAATAGCCGAGATTATCAATAAAAGCGAGGGAGCCGTCCGGCTGATGCAACACAGAGCCATTCAGAACTTAAAAAAGATTTTAAATAACGATGGAGAACCAATTGCTTAACAACTTAAAATCATTAAAAACCCTGGTCCCCGACCAGAGGTTTTTGGCGCACTCCCGCCATCTTATTTTATCAACCGCCAAGCCCACCCCGTCCATTCCTTTTTTTACTAGAGCCCTTTATCTTGCCGGCGCCTTCAGCCTTGCCTTGCTTTTAGTTTATATCACAGCTGGTCCGCCAGCTGGCGGACCAGCCCCCATCTTAACTGAAGTCAAAGAAAAAAATCCGGAATTCAATATAGAGCTGGCCAACGCCAAATACTTTAAAGAAGTAGCTCCCAACGTCTACGTAGTGGTAATGGAAGATAAATAAAACTCCCGAGCCAAGCTCGGGAGTTTTATTTTATGAATAAAGCTAAGTTATTTAACCGCTTCTTTTAAAAGCTTGCCCGCTCGGAATTTGGGCTTGGTAGCGGCGGCAATTTTGATAGCCTCGCCAGTCGCTGGGTTCCTACCCATTCTCTCGGCTCTCTTGTAGACCTTAAAAGTCCCAAAACCGGTGATAACAACATCTTCCCCGCGGCCCATTGTCTTGACGATAGTGTCAAAAACAGCTTCCACCGCTTCCACCGCCTGCTTCTTCGGCCAGCTGGTGACCTCCATAACGGCTTGAACCAATCCTGGTTTTTTCATGACAATTTATTAGTTTTATACTAGATGACCTTTAGACCTTTGTTATAAGAGTAGCATATAAGAAACAATAAACAATAGCCGTTATCTGGCATATTCGGTAGCCCTCATCTCTCTGATAACACTCACTTTAATCTCACCAGGATAATTAAGCTCTGATTGAATTTTGGTAGAAATATTTTTAGCCAGCTGAAAGGCGCCAAAATCATCAATCTTTTCCGGAACGACAAAAATCCTAATCTCCCTGCCTCCGGAAACGGCATAAGCCATCTTCACTCCCTCAAAGCCGGTGGCAATTTTTTCCAGATTTTCCAGTCTTTTCACGTAATTTTCCAAACTATCCCTCCTCGCTCCCGGACGCGCTCCCGATAAAATGTCGGCGGTGGTAACAATGTGAGCTTCGGGAGTGGCGTGGGGGTAGTCATCATGGTGCGCCTCCATCGCCCTGATTACCGCCTCATCAACGTTGTACTTCTTTAGTAGCTTCCTGCCCAGTTCAATGTGCGTCCCCTCAACCTCATGGTCTATCGCTTTGCCAATGTCGTGCAACAAAGCTCCTTTTTTCGCTACCTCAACATTCACCCCCAGCTCGGCCGCCATAATGCCGGCGATGTGGGCCATCTCAATAGAATGAAGAAGGACATTTTGCCCATAGCTGGTACGAAAATGAAGCTGGCCTAGAATTTGCAAAATCTCTTTAGGCAAATCAATAATACCCAACTCATAAGCGGCCGCTTCGCCGATTTCTAAAGTCTTTTTAGAAATCTCCTGTTTCGCCTCCTCTACTTTTTCCTCAATTTTGGCCGGCTGAATGCGGCCATCTTTAATCAGCTTACCCAAAGAAAGCTTGGCAATCTCCCGCCTCATAGGGTCAAAAGAAGAAATAATAATACTTTCCGGCGTTTCATCAACCACTATTTCCACGCCAGTCAGCCTCTCTAAGGTTCTAATATTGCGCCCCTCGCGGCCAATAATCTTGCCCTTCAAGTCCTCATCGGGCAGATGAAAAATCGAAGTGGTCAGCTCAGCTACATGGGAGCGGGCATAGCGCTGAAGGGCGGTGGTTATGACCTCCAGGCACTTCTTCTCTATCTCATCCCTTCGCTCCTGTTCAATTTTCTGCAAAGTTAAAGCCAATTCTCGGCCGTAGCCCTCCTTAACTAAATTAATTAGATGGCTCTTGGCGTCTTCCACGCCCATGCCGGCAATCTTCTCCAGCCGCTCGGCGGCGCTGTCCCTAAGCTGTTGCGCCTCCTTAAAATTGCTATCTATTTTTTCCTGCTTGTCATAAAATTCCTTGGTCTGCTTACTGATTAGCTCTTCTTTTTCCACCAGGCGGCCCTCCATTCTGTCCAATCTGAATTTTCTCTCGTATTCTTCTTTTTTTATCTCATCAAAAAGAGCGGCGGCTTTGTCTTTGGCCTGAAGCACAATCTCCCGGGCCTGAGCTTTTGATTCTTCAACGCGAGATTTTATTTTTTGTTCTAAAGAGTTAGCGCTGCGAACGGCAATGGATTGCCTGATAAAGTAGCCGGCCGCTAAACCAAACGCCACCCCGCCTAAAACTAATAGGTTCTGATCCATATATTAAAATTTGATTATTGTTTATCATTAATATGACTTAAGGTGATTCTACAAATATTTTAATAAAATGTCAAAAAGAGCAGTTATTTTAATCATACTTGATGGCTGGGGCATCGGCCGCGAAGATTCTACTAATCCTCTCCACGCCGCCAATTTGGAAAACATTAATTTTATTAAAAACCATTATTTAAGCGGTTCCCTTCAGGCTTCTGGTATCGCCGTCGGCCTGCCCTGGAACGAGGAGGGCAATAGCGAGGTTGGCCACCTGACTATCGGCGCCGGCAAAACCCTTTACCAGCACTACCCCCGCATCACTCTCGCCATCCAAAACCAAGAATTCTTTAAAAATAAAGCGTTCAACGACGCCTGCGACCACGCTCTTAAAAATAAATCGGCGGTCAATTTGGCGGGCGTGCTGGCCGAAGGCCATGTGCACTCCTCCTTTGAACACTTGGTGGCGTTAATTAAATTAGCTAAAGACAAGAAAGTCCCCCGCCTCAACCTCCACCTTTTTAGCGACGGCAAAGACAGCCCGCCGCGTTCTGTCCTTAAACTTTTAGAAAAATTAAGCCCCTATCTGGATGCCGTAAAAAATACCTCTCTTGCTAGTTTGTCGGGAAGATATTTTGCTATGGACCGCGACCGCCATTGGGATAGGACGCAGGAAGCCTACGATGCTCTGCTAGGCAAAAAAGAGCCGGTTAAAAATATAAAAGATTACATTGAATTCCAGTACAGCCGCGGCTTGACGGATGAGTATTTGGCTCCGGTAATGTTAGATTCCAATGCTAGACCCATCAGCGACAATGACGCCGTCATTTTTTTTAACTTTCGCGAGGACAGCATGAGACAGATTGTCTCTCCCTTTGCCCTGCCCGCCGAATCACTGGCCAAGGGCAGTTCTAAAATATTGAAAATCTATCCCCTAAAAAACCTTTTTGTGGCGACCATGACTCAGTATTCCGACCAGTTCCAAGCCCAGGTCGCTTTTGCGCCGGAAAACATAGACAGCCCGCTAGGTAAAGTGCTGGCAGATAATAACAAACTTCAGTTGCGCATTGCCGAAACGGAAAAATACGCTCATGTCACTTATTTTTTCAACGGCCTAAAAGACCAGCCGCTAAAAAATGAGTTCAGAATTCTTATTCCTTCCCGCAATATTATTCGCCACGACGAACACCCGGAAATGATGGCCGAAGAGATTGCTAATCGTATTATTCAGGCGATTGAAGAAAGGGAAATAGATTTTATCCTGGCTAATTTTGCCAATGCTGACATTGTCGCTCACACCGGTAATTTTGAAGCGGCGATGGAAGCGGTTAAGACAATTGATACGCAAATCGGCAAAATTTTAAAAGCCGCGGAAGCTCATAAGGCTGTTGTAATCATTACCTCCGACCATGGTAATGTGGAGAGGATGATTAATCCGATAACGGGCATAATTGAAACTCGCCACGATATCAGCCCGGTGCCTATTTATCTGATTGGCAAAGAATTTATCAGTAAAAAAAATCCAGCGGACATCCGCCGGATAGAAAACGAAACTGTCGGTATTCTTTCCGATGTCGCGCCGACCGTTTTGGGGTTGATGAATTTGCCAAAACCACCAGAAATGACGGGCGAGAACCTGCTTAATCGCCTTTCTTAACCGTCAAAACAGAAACCTGCTCCCAATACTCAACGGCATCTTCCTGGCGATGATAAATCCCAGCGGTCATTGATTCAATAATGACCACATCGGGATGTGTTACTAAAAAAACTTTCAATGTCTCCGGCCACCAGTCAAAAAACAAACCGGTAACACCACGATTGCTGTGGTGGCGGAAAGTATAAACGCCATCTAGGAAACTCCTCAGTTCAATCTTAGTATCAGGCGTAATGGCAAATTCTGTAATAACACCGGGGTCTTCAACTGGTTCAACAACAGTTTTTAGCGATGGATAGTAATGCATCAAAGCAAAAGCAAAAATAAATAACGAACCAACAAAAACCGCTAACGGCCCCCAATGCTTATACAAACTTCCTTTTCCCATCACATCGCCTCCTTTTTTGGATTTTCGATGTTCTCAAAACTCCCCAGCACGATAACATAAAGATAAAATTTTGACAATAAAAAAATAGATAACTTGACGATCGTCAAGTTATTTATATTACAATTTGATTTTTTGTTTGCGATAAAATAAAATCTCCAACTAACCATGAAGCCGTCAATAATCCAAAAAATAAATACGGCCCCAAAAACGGCTGGCGTTTATATATTTAAAAGAGGGAGCTGTTTTCTTTATATTGGCAAAGCTTCAAATTTAAAAGCTCGGCTAAAATCTTATTTAAAGGCCACTAACCCTAAAATAAAGATTTTACAAGAAGAAACCACAAGTCTTCAGATTAAAAAACTCTCCTCATCCATTGAAGCGCTGATAGAGGAAGCGCGGCTTATTAAATCCCTTAAACCCCGCCTCAACGTTTATTGGCAAGATGACAAGAATCACCTCTACGTCGCCTTCACTAAAGATGATTTACCAAAAATTTTTATTACTCATTCGAAATTCGAAATTAAAAATACAAAATTTTCTATAGGTCCTTTCACTGACGGTAAAGCTTTGCGTTTAATTTTAAAAATAATCCGCCGTCACTATCCTTACTGCACTTGCAAAAACCACCATCTCCGCCACTGTCTCAATTCTCAAATCAGCCTCTGCCCAGGATACTGCTGCCATCAATACTACCACTGCCGCCACTACAATCATAAATACACTTCAAAATCCGACGATCGTCGGATGTTGAAGGAGGGGGGATAAAGGGAGAAAAAGAATGAGGAATATAAGAAAAACATAAAAATAATCAAGGGTTTGCTTAGCGGCCGCGGTAAAAAAACGCTCCAAAAAATAATCGGTGGCGCCGATCGCTGGGCTATGGAAAATATTCTTGATCACACCCCTTTTCTGGATAAAAACACAAATCGAACGCAAAGATTGGAATGTTATGACATCTCCCACTTGTCAGGTAAAGAAACTGTTGGTGTATTAACCGTTTTAATTCGCCGAGGAAAATTATGGCGAGCTGAACCAAGCCAGTTCCGAAAATTCAAAGTAAAAACCGCCAAGCCCGGAGATGACCCGGCGGCCATTGCTGAAGTTTTGAACCGCCGCTTTCTCCATCCCGAATGGCCCTATCCGGATATTATTGTAATTGATGGCGGTATCGCCCAGCACAATACCGCAAAAAAAATTATTGATAATTTTTTTCGTCTTGAACAAAGTCAAAGAGCTACAATAAATCTAATCTCTTTCGCCAAACCTACAAAAAGAATCTACGGCAATAAAAAAATAGTTGATAAAGAAATTATTGAACAAGCTATCGCCCAAACACACCGTTATGCCATTAACTTCCATCGCTTCTTACGTGATAAAATAAAATTATGATAATGGCTGTTCATCTTGTGTTTTACTTTGCAACCAACTTGGCCGCCTTATTTGCCCTGGATTATTTAGTTACTGGTTTCTCTATCTCAACAGATCTGACCAGCTTACTGGCCGCCGCTGCCGTTTTTACCCTGCTCAACACCTATATCCGCCCCTTAGTCAGATATTTCTTCACCACCTTCATAATCATCAGCTTAGGCCTTTTTAGTCTGGTTATTAACGCCGGCTTGCTTCTCTTGCTTGACTTTTTATCGGAAAGCGTTACCATTACTGGACTGATTCCCCTTTTGCGTTCGACTTTAGTAGTCGCTGCAGCAAATATATTAATCGGCCTGTTTAATAGGTTTTTATTCAAAAAAAATGTCTAATATAATCACTTCCCTTCAAATTATCATTTCTTTGGTATTAATCTTCCTCATTCTCCTTCAAGAACACTCCTCCGGTGTCGGTGGCGCTTTTGGCGGCGGTGGTGGCAGCCACTACCGCACCCGTCGGGGATTAGAAAAAATAGTCTTTTTCAGCACTGTTGTTTTAATAGTCGCCTTTATTCTGCTAGCTCTACTTAACCTTGTTCTACCTCTTCCATAAAATCATTAGGTCACTTTCCCTCCTAGAAAAAAGAATCGCCATTGGCGCTTCTCTTATTTTTCTAATTTCTTTATTTTTTATAACAGTTAATATCTATTACCAAAAAACGGTAGAACAACCCATTATCGGCGGCGTCTACACCGAAGGTCTGGTTGGCCAACCGATATTCGTCAACCCGCTTATAGCCGCCAACAATGATATTGACCGAGATTTAATAGAAATTGTTTTCAGCAGTTTGGATGATTTGGCGGAAAATTATCAAGTTAGCGAAGATAACCGGTCATGGACCGCCACCCTTAAAAAAGACCTGTCGTGGAGCGATGGCGAATCAATTACAGCAGAAGATATAGTATTTACTCTGGAAACCATCCAGGACCCCTCCAACAACCTGCCTCTTTACTCTACCTGGCAGGGAGTGGTTGTTGAACGGATAAATGACAATGAGGTGAGATTTATCCTAAAAACCCCCTATGTCTTTATGATAGATAATTTTAGGGAGCTTAAAATTGTTCCTGAGCACATTTTTGGCAGTATTCCCGCCTCCAATTTTCGCCTTTCCCGTTATAATTTAGAACCGGTGGGTAGCGGCCCTTACAAATTTAAAAGTTTTGATACCAGAAAAGATGGCTTTGTGACCGCTTATAATCTGGAAATCAACAACTTTTATGCTAAAACAAAACCTTTTATAGAAAATATTATTTTTAAATTTTATGAAAATGAGAATGATCTTGTTAGCGCTTTTAATAAAAAAGAGATAAATGGCTTTGGAGGATTAAATTACAACCGCCTATCAGAGTTAAAAGTCGGTTATCAGCTAGCCGCCACTAATCTTCCCCGTTATTACGCCATTTTCTTTAATCCAAATACCAGCGAAGCGCTTAAAAATAAAAAAGTGAGAGAAGCGTTAAGCCTAGCGACCAACAAAGAAAAAATCATCAGGAAAGTTTTTGGCGACCAGACAATAGTTATGAATGGTCCTCTGCCTCCTAATATAGAGGGCTACGACCAAAAAATTTTTAATGATGGTTTATACAACCCAGAAGAGGCTAGAGCATTGGTCGGGGATAAGGAGATAGTTTTGGATATTATCGTCCCTCAAATCTCCTTCTTAATTGACACTGTTAACCTTATAAAAAAAGACTGGGAAAAAATAAATGTCCGGCTTAATCCTATTGTTCTTAACCCTAATGACATTAATAGCGATGTTATCCGCACCAGAAATTACGAAATGCTGATTTTCGGCAATATTCTGAAAAAGAATCCCGACTTGTTCTCTTTTTGGCATTCCACCGAAAGATTTTATCCGGGGAAAAATCTTGCCTTGTATAATAACCAGAAAGTTGATAACCTGTTAGAAGCAATCAGGCAAGATTTCAACAATCTCTCCCGTAATGAAAAACTAAGCCAGTTGCAGACTATCATAAATAATGACAAACCCGCTATTTTCCTTTTCAGCCCTAATTATCTATATATCCTCCCCAAAAACTTAAAAGGTTTTCGTTCTTATTTTATTACCACACCAGCTAATCGTTTCGAAAAAATAAATGAGTGGCACCTTAAGACATCAAGGATATTCCAATAGTCCTCGTGGCGGAACTGGCAGACGCGCAGGCTTCAGGAGCCTGTGGAAGCAATTCCATGGAGGTTCGATTCCTCTCGAGGACACAAAATATGATTAAAACAAAAATACTGGAGAAAAAAATCCGCCAACCGGCGGACGTCGAAGAGCCAATGAGGTTCGTGCCGCTTGGCGGCTTTGAAGAAATCGGCCGTAATATGATGTTTTTTGAGTATAAAAATGAAATCGTCATCATTGACGCTGGTTTGCAATTCCCCGAAGAAACCACACCGGGCATAGACTACATCATCCCCAACACCAGTTATTTGGAAAAAAAGAAGCCGAATATTAAAGCGTTGATTATCACTCACGGCCACTACGACCATACCGGCGCTATCCCTTATGTTACTGGCAGAATAGGCAATCCGCCAGTTTATTGCGCCGCTATCACTAAAGAGATGATTCTAAAAAGGCAGGAGGAGTTCCGTAACGCCCCCAAGCTAAACATTGAGGTGGTAAAAGCCGGTTACAAAACCAAGTTAGGCAAATATTTTGAAGCGGAGTTTTTTGACCTAGACCACACCGTCCCCGACACCGTAGGCACCATCCTTAAAACTCCCATAGGCAATATCGTCCATTTCACCGACTTTAAATTTGACTACGACCAAGATGACAAGCCTATCGGTTTGGAAAATTTTGCCGCTATCGGCAAAAAAGGAATTCATACTCTTTTAATTGACAGCACCAATGCCGCCGAGGAAGGGCGCACCGTTTCCGAAAGAGTGGTGGAGAAAAATCTAGAAAAACTTTTCAAGGAAGCCGAAGGCAGAATTGTCATCGCCACCTTCAGCTCTCTGCTCACCCGCCTGCGAGAAATCATCAAAATCGGCACCAGACTCAAGCGCAAGATTTTTGTCAGCGGCTTTTCTATGAAAGCCAATATTCAAATAGCCCAGAATTTAGGTTTTATAAAAACAGACAAAGGAACAATTCTGCCCTTGGAAGAAATGCATAAATATGAAGATCAAAAGATTATGGTGCTTTGCACCGGTGCTCAAGGCGAGCCCAATGCCAGTTTGATGAGAATCGCCAACGGCGAGCATAAATTCATTGAAACTAAAATGGGTGACACTTTTATCCTTTCCTCTTCCATTATTCCTGGAAACGAAAGGGGCGTTCAGGTGCTTAAAGACAATCTTACCCGCCAGGGAGCTAAAGTTTACCAATCCAAACACATTGATATACATTCTAGCGGTCATGCCCCGCAAGAAGAGTTAAAAGAAGCAATGAAACTGATTAAGCCCAGATTCCTTATCCCTACCCACGGCTATTACTTTATGAGAGCCGCTAACCGCGAAAATGCCGCCGAATGTAAAATACCCCGTGACAGTGTACTGTTGATGGATAACGGCCAGATCGCCGAATTGAAAACAGACTCGGCTAAAATTATTAAAGAAACGGTAGATGCCTTTTATGTCATGGTGGACGGTTTGGGAATCGGGGATGTGGGGGAAATAGTTTTGCGCGACCGCCGCGTGCTTGCCCAAGAGGGCATGGTGGTCATTATCGCTACCTTAAGCAAACACAACGGCCGCCTGCTCAAAAACCCCGACATCATCTCTCGCGGCTTTATTTACCTTAAAGAAAATCAGCAGATGCTAGACGAAATCCGCCGCCGATTGCGCGCCATAGTGGAACGCATCCGCAGTCAGGATGTAGATTCCGAATATCTTAAATCCCTCATCCGCGATCAGATCGGCTCTTTTCTTTATCAAAAAACCAAACGCCGCCCGATGATTCTGCCGGTAGTGATTGAGGTTTAACATCTTTCACCATCCGTGCTTGGCGCAAATGGCCTCATTAAGGTACTTAATTGACCAAACGTAAGCGGCCGTTCTTAGCCCTACATTGTATTCTCCGGCAGTTTTAACTACTCCTTCCGCTCCCACCTTCATATACTGATTCAATTTTTTAAAAACAGTTTCTTTGTCATACTGCGCCCCCTCAATATCCTGCTGCCACTCAAAATAAGAAACTGTCACGCCGCCAGCGTTCGCTAAAAGATCGGGAATAATCATAATTCCCCTGTCGTGCAAGATTTTGTCCGCCTCCTGAAAACAAGGATTGTTAGCACCCTCAATTAAAATTTTAGCTGCCGTATTTTCCGCCCAATTTTTATCAACCGTATTTTCTTTAGCGCAAGGCGCGTCTATCTCATGAGGTATTTTTAACAACTCTCCAAAAATAATCTCTTTAGCGCCAGAAAAACCTTGCACCTTTTTTTGTTCTTTGGCGTATTGATAAAGTTCATTAATGTTAATGCCGTCAGGATTATAAATAGCGCCGCCGGAATCGGCCACGCCGATAATTCGTATGCCAAAGTCTTTGGCATATAAAGCAAAGTGGGAACCAACATTGCCAAAGCCATGAACTATCGCTCTCACTTGCGGCGCTTCAGTAATTTCTTTAGGTAAAATCCCCAATTCCTTAAGAGAACGATAAACATAAAGCATTCCTAAACCAGTCGCCTCTAATCTCCCCGGACAGCCACCCCCTCCCTTTTCCAACGGCTTACCGGTAACCACCGCCCCCGCTCCCGGCTGGCTGTGCAGTTTGCAGTAACGAATGCAAATAGCTCTCATCACTTCAGCGTCAGAGCCAAAGTCTGGCGCTGGCACATCTATTGTCGGGCCAATATTATTGCCGATTTCATCAACAAATTTTTCTACTATCTGCCTGATTTTATAAGAGGGCAGTTTTAAAGAGCTAAGAGCGACGCCGCCTTTAGCGCCGCCAAAAGGAATACGACGATCGGGATCGGGTCCGACCACCGCGCATTTCAGGGTCATTTCCGCCGCCAAAGCCATAATTGTCTTCACATCGCCGCCGGTTTCCCTATCAATTCTAAAACCCCCTTTATAAGGCCTTTGCCCAGTCGGGTAGGGATTAACATGGCGTATTCGATAAGCGGTAAAATGTTCCTTGCCCACCCTTAAACGCAACTGTAATATTTGCGAAAAAGTCTTTAACTCTTTAACGACGTAGGGTTTTAGTTTAATGATTTTAGCCACTTCATCAATTCTGTCAAAGACGCTCTTTAAATAAAGTTTTCCCGGGCTAGAGTTATCTTTGGTCGCCATGTCTGTGATATGGAGACCTCCTTAAAGTAAACCTTTGGTCCAAACGCTTGACAGTTTCATTAATACCCGTATAAGCCAACTCTGCCTCCGAAGCCATCGTTACTCCAAAAAATCCCTGCCGGCGAAAATCTTCCGCCTTGCGCACTATCTTATCCCTGATAGCATCCCAGGCAACATTGCTAAAAATATCCACCACTTCTTCCGTAAAGTGGCCATCGCCATCCATAGAAAAAGCAAGGCAAGAAACTAGGGGCAGACAGTAAGCCCCGGCCACCGGAGTATTAATAGCCACCGGCATAACCGGCATCACATGAGAACCGCGGGCGTCACCGGTCACGTAATGGCCGAGCAGATATGGTTCCACTAATTCTTCTGGAGCGGGAAAAATTCCTTGAGTGCGGACAATAGCTACAGGGTCGTCTTTGCCGGTATACTTGCCGGCGATATTATGAAGACGAGTGGCGGAAATAGAAGCCACCTGCTCCTCGGGCCTGTAACGAGAATGAATCATTTCCACTCCATACCTGTCCATATCTCTTAAGAGCGCCGCCGCGTCCCAGACGCCTTCCGGCACGTCTATTTCAATCACCCGGTCTTGATCCTGCGCCTTGTTTTCCATATCAATCACCGTCAGCCGATAGCCTTTATTCATCTCGGGCTTAAGAAGCAAACCGCCGCAATGCATCGGATCGCAGAAAACTTGGTAGAGGGGGAGATTAAAAGCCCCCGGCCCGCACTTATCTGCGGCAAATACTAAAAAACTTTCCACCGGCCGGTAAGAGCTCTCCTTGTCCAGAATAAAATCTATCTCCGCCACTGCCGGTCCTGCGCCTCTTATATTGCCGGAAGGAGCGTCAACCAGCAGATCCTGCCCCGCCCCATAACATCCCTGCTTCTGAGCAATGGCCGTCGCCGCCTTAAAAGTATCCCAGCCAAACTTATGAATAAGGGGCGCTCCCGCGCCCCATTTATGGCTCAGTACCAGACAGATGTCATCGCCGGTGTAACGAACTATCCCATCAACAATCAAACTGCTGACTTTGGCTTCTTCTATCAGCTTTTTCACCTCCGTCAACATTTTCTCCGAAGGCTTAGTGTGTCCGCCGACACTGCCCACATCAGCCTTAAGCACCGAAAGAGTAATTTTATTCATGCCACCATTATAGAGTGGAAAGTTATTTTTTTTCAAGCTATACTCAGCGATATGGACAAACCAGTTCTTGTTTCCGGAATCCAACCCAGCGGCCGCCTCCATTTAGGAAATTATTTAGGCGCTCTGAGAAATTTTGTAGAACTGCAAAATTCTGAAAAATACCACTACTTCTTTTTCGTCGCCGACTATCATTCTCTAACAAAAAATCTCAATCCTAGAGAAAAAAATCAGTGGACCACTAATCTCTTGGCAGATTTTTTGGCCGCCGGCTTAAATCCCAAAAAATCCACAATCTTCGTTCAATCTCATGTGCCGGCCCACACAGAACTAGCTTGGATTTTGAATACCATCGCCCCTTTTGGAGAATTGAGCCGCATGACCCAGTTTAAAGACAAGTCC
Source organism: uncultured Candidatus Saccharibacteria bacterium (assembly GCA_964373915.1). Classification (GTDB taxonomy): domain Bacteria; phylum Patescibacteriota; class Minisyncoccia; order UBA6257; family UBA11618; genus CAYJWP01. The sequence continues at coordinate 13,119 of CAYJWP010000003.1, forward strand.
ACCGCCCAGACAGAAAATATTAATGTAGGATTATTTTCCTACCCGATCTTGATGGCCGCCGATGTCCTGCTTTACAACGCCAGTTTTGTGCCCGTAGGCGAAGACCAGCTCCAACACTTAGAACTTGCCCGAACATTAGCCAGAAAATTCAATAGTAAGTTTGGAGAAAATTTTATTGAGCCCCAGCCGTTGCTAACCAAAGTTCCTCGCCTGATGAGTTTAAATGATCCGTCTAAAAAAATGTCTAAATCCGAGCCTGGTGGCTGTTTATTCTTGGACGACTCTCCGGAAGAAATTGAAGCTAAAATAATGTCCGCCGCCACCGACTCTGATAATGAAATTATATATAATCCCGAGAACAAACCGGGTATTAGCAATTTAATTGTCATCTATCAAGCGCTGACTAATAAACCGCATCCCGAAAAAAACTATGCTCGTTTCAAAAAATTATTGGCTAAACTCATTGCAAAACATCTCGCCTCTTACCGCCGCAAAAAAGAAAAACTTATGAGCAATCCGGAAAGGTTAATGAAAATAGCTCAAAGGGGCGACAAATCAGCCAATAAAATCTCCTCTCAAAAACTCTCCGAAACTAAAAAGAAAATCGGCTTATAACTTTTTAATGCCAACCCAAATACTATAGTTATCTAAACTCACCGCTTCCCCAAAACCATTCTTATCAAAGATAATATTTTTGGCGCCAACATCATCTTTAAAACTTTTTTCTTTTTTAAAAATCATTTCTAATTTCTTGGGCAATTGCAAGAATAATTCTATTTTCTCTCCGGGTTGAAGATTGGCCTTCTGTCTCAATCCTTGAACTATTCTAGTTAAATCCCTAACCAATCCCTCATCCCTGAGTTTTTTAGTAATTTTGGTGTCTAACTCTATCACTTCTTTAATTTTATAATCATAAACCGCCTTTTTAACATTAACTTCTTCAGCAAGGATGTCTAGTAATTCTTCGTTTATTTTTATTTTTATATTTTTATTTTTAATTTTAAGTGTAGCCAGCGGCTGTCTCACCTTAATCCCCATCTCCGCTCTCTTCGCTAAAGCCAAACTGGCTAGTCTTCTCACCTCCGCCATCTGATTTAATAAATCTTTATCAATCATACTCTTATCCGCTTTAGGCCAATCTTCCAAGTGCACCGACACCCCTTGGTTTAAAGACTTATACAAAGACTCGGCAAAAAACGGCGCAAAGGGGGCGATGAACTTAGCTGTTTCTGACAAAATAAAATACAGGGTCTGTGACGCCTCTTCCAACTCTTTTTTATTTTTAGGATGCTGGAACCTATTCCGAGACCGGCGAATATACCATCGGGAAAGATCATCAACTAATTTTTCTATTTCGCCAGCCGCCTCATAAATCTGGTACTTATCAAGACAGATAGAAACGCCTTGAGCTACCTCATTAAATCTCGCTAATATCCATTTATCTAAAATATTATTTAATTCGAAATTCGAAATTCTAAATTCGGAATTCTGTTTGTCAGCGTATATTTCCCAGAATATATAGGAGTTATAAATTATAGAAAAAAATCTTCTTGAAACTTTTCCTAAATCTGCCTCATTAAATTTTTTAACATCACCGGGCTGATTGACGGTGTAAAAATACCAGCGCAAAACATCAGCTCCATATTTTTCCAACAAATCCCAAGGATCGACAACATTACCTTTAGACTTGGACATTTTCTGGCCATGCTTATCCACTATCAAACCTAAAGAAATGACATTTTTAAACGGCGCTTCTTTTTCTAAAAGCACGGCTATCGCCAATAAGGTATAAAACCAGCCCCGAGTTTGATCCATTGCCTCACAAATATAATCAGCTGGATATTCTATCATCTCCTTATTTTCAAATGGATAATGCCACTGAGCAAAAGGCATAGCTCCCGAGTCAAACCAGACATCAGCCACATCAGGCACGCGCTCCATAACCCCCTTGCACTTTAAGCACTTAAGTTTAACGTCATCCACGAAAGGACGATGAAGGTCAAGACTGCCTTCTTTATCATAAGGATAATTACCAACCGGCAACTCTTTCAATTCTCCGACGTTAATTGAATGGTCAATCCTTTCTTGCAGGGCTCTTTCTTCGTCCCAACCATAAGCCGCTGCTTCCAATAACCAGAGAGGATCGCCATGGCTAATAATTAAAATATTCTTATTTTTATTCTTCTTATTAATATCTCTAAAAAAATCCGCGACTCTCCTCTTAACATCATTCCAACTCTCCCCTTTGTCCGGTCCTTTGTTAAAACGGTCAAAATAGTCTTTAAGTTTGTCGCGAAAACCATCGCCATACTCCGCTAAAGTTTTACCATTAAAAACGCCATATTCTATCTCACGCAAACGCTCATCAACGACCGCTCTAGCTTTAGTGTGCTTTTTAATAATCTCACAGGTCTGTTTCGTGCGCAGTAGCGGTGAACAATAAATAATATCTATTTTCTTACCCTTAATCTCCTTGGCTAAGTTCTCTATCTGGCGCTTTCCTTTTTCTGTCAAAGAGGCTTTATCGCCTCCCATAATGCCGGAGATATTATGCTCAGCTTCGCCATGCCTTAAAAGATAAAAATTATTTTTTTGGTAAGCGTTTTTATTTAAATCATCCAGACTGCCTGCCACTAAATTGTCTCCGCATTTTACGCACTCCCAAATTGGCAGAGGCGTTCCCCAGTAACGATTGCGGGAAATAGCCCAGTCCTTGGCTTCTTTTACCCAATTGCCAAAACGACCCTCTTTAACATATTCAGGCACCCAATTAATTTTTTTATTTTCTTTTTCTAAATGGTTTCTTAACCGGCTCATTTCTATAAACCAAGAAAGTCGCGCTTTGTAGATTAGGGGTTTAGAACAACGCCAGCAAAAAGGATACTCGTGTTTGATGGTCGTCTGATAATAAAGTAGATTTCTTTTTATTAAATCGGCCAAGATATCTTTATCCGCCTCCTTGACTAATTTGCCGGCTCCGGGCAATCCCTCTATTACTCTCCCCTCGTCATCGACAGTCATAGGAATATCTTTTTCCTTCATCTTTCCTTTCATTATCTCTAAGTCATCCTCGCCAAAAGCAGGAGCAATATGCACTAAGCCCGTGCCATCCTCCGCCGAAACAAAAGCGGCCGCTATGATTTGATGTTTTCCTTTGTTTTTATAAAAAGGTTCGTAGGACAAGCCGATTAATTGCTTGCCCGAAACACTGCTCGTCTCCTCAGCGCTAACTCCATCAATCGCTGGCGGGATATTAGCAGACCATAAATATTCTCCACCGACTTTAAATTTTTTGTAATTAAGTTTTTCGTTGATGGCCACAGCTACATTAGCAGATAAAGTCCAGGGAGTCGTCGTCCAAACTAGTAAATATTCCTTTATTTTTCGCTTTTCTTTTTTCGCTTTAAGTCTAAACTTCACATAAACCGACGGATCCTTCACCTCCCGATAAGCTCCCGGTTGGCCCAACTCATGGCTGGAAAGAGGAGTTTGGCAACGCCAACAGTAAGGCACGGTTTTATAAGATTTTTTTAAAAAACCTCTCTTGTTAATTTGAGAAAAAATCCACCAAAGAGTCTCTAAATATTTATTTTCATAGGTAACATACGCCCTCTTAAAATCCAGCCAAAAGCCGATTCGCTCCGTTAGTTTCTCCCATTCATCTTTATATTTCCAAACCGATTCTTTGGCTTTCTTATTGAATTCAGCAATGCCAAATTTTTCAATATCCCGACGATTCTTCAGGCCTAATTCCTTTTCTATCTCAATTTCCACCGGTAAACCCTGTGTGTCCCAGCCGGCACGCCGCAAAACAAAAAACCCCCGCATGGTTTTGTAACGAAGAATCACATCCTTAAAAACTCTAGCTAAAACATGATGCACGCCCGGTCGACCGTTGGCCGTGGGCGGCCCTTCAAAAAAAACAAAACCGCTCCCCCCCTCCCTGCCCTTAAGGCTTTTTTTAAAAATATTATTTTTTTGCCAAAACTCCAGCACCTTTTCTTCAAGTTCGGGCAAATTAAACTCTTTAAGATTATTAAGCATAAATATAAAAGTTTAATCGCTCAAAAAATCTACGCCCCAACTACAAAAAGAGCAAGCGCTATGTGACTGCGGCATCGGCTCTTCAAGAAGTTTGGCCGCCTCTCTAAAAGTTTTAAGGGCATCGCTGGTGCTAGTTTTTACCCTCTTTAAATCTATAGCAAATTTTACCATTCCCCCCTCGCTAACTTCTTTGGGAATCCAATATACCAACCAAGCAAAGCCGGCGTCCGGCATATTATTTTTCATCAACATCAATGAGTAGCAGTTAAGCTGGTTTTGATAAAAGTTCTCTCCACCCTCTTTTACATCATATCCCCGTGTTTTATAATCGGTAGCAATATATTTACCATCTTTAACCATAAGCTCATCCAACGCCCCGCTTAATTCCGCGCCTGTTTCTTCATCGGTGTAAGACAGGCCCGTCCGCCAATTGCGCCACTTGTTCAAAACTTCAATATCGGGAAAGAGCTCGGCACCTCCAACTCTGCCCTCTAGCTCCGGAGGCAACTTTCCTAAAAGCCGATATTTATCAAAATATTTTTTAATCAAGCCGTCCATTCCTCCGGGTAGAGAAGGAAAAGGGCCCTGTGGCCTATGAATGTTCATTTTTTGCTTCAGCCAAAAGCACCTTGGACACTCTAAAAATAAATTTAAAGTTGATGGCGACAACCTTGTCATATCGTAATATTATATAGTAATAGATGAATATGAAAAGCTTAGCTGAAAATAGGCGCGCCCGCCATGATTACCAAATCACCGATGTCATAGAGGCTGGCTTGGAGCTTAAGGGATTTGAAGTGCGCTCCATCAGAACCGGACACATCAGCCTTGCCGGTTCCTTTGTAGTTATTAGAAGCGGCGAAGCGTGGTTGGTTAATGCCGATATTCCGCCATATCAGCCAGCTAACACTCCGTCAAATTATGACCCTAAACGCGACCGGCGCCTGCTTCTATCGGCTAAAGAGATTGCTTATTTGCTGGGAAAAACCAAAGAAAAAAACTTGACTTTGGTGCCACTTAATGTTTATAATAAAGGCAAGCTAATCAAAATAGGAATTGGTTTAGCTAAGGGAAGAAAACAAGCTGATAAAAGAGCCAACATCAAGAAAAAAGATGTGGAACGGGAGATTGATAGAAAATTAAAAAATTAATTATATGGGGATGCCAGGCTTCGACGGATTAAGAAAATTAGATATGCAAGCAGAGTGGCAAATCTCTTAAAATTGCAAATTGATTACACGGCAACGTTAATCGAACTCCCGCATTGGCATACGCCTAATGCGGCATCGGTAGCTGACGCTTGATAGGCATCACCGGTGTTAAACATCGAGCTTTGCTTTTAAAACGCCGGGATTAAAGGCGAAATTTGCCGGCAAAACTTTCCAGTTTTTCGCTAAGTTTTAAGCTGTTAAGTTAATTAACTTAGATAAGCTTGTAGAAGATCTGATGGGCTTTATTCGGACGCGGCTTCAATGCCGCCATCTCCACTATTTATCATATTTGACTTGCTGATTATTTACTTGTATATTTTTTCCTATTACTATCAATAACCGCCAAACTAAAATAAACGATCAAATAACATCGCCGGAGTTGCTGGTTATTGATGAACAAAGCAAGAGCCTTGGACTGATGAAAAAAGAGGAAGCGCTAGCTCTGGCTAAAGAAAGGGGGTTGGACTTGATAGAAATTTCTCCCTTTACCAAACCGCCGGTAGCTCGCATTCAAAGTTTTGATAAATACCGTTATCAGCAGGAAAAAAAACTTAGAAAGCAAAAAATAGGGCAAAAAGATCAAGAAATCAAACAAGTGCAGGTGAGTATTCGTTCAGCTAAAAATGATCTTTTGTTTAAAGCTGGTAAGGCCGGTGAATTTCTGAAAAAGAATCATATAGTAAGGGTGGTGATGGTCTTAAGAGGAAGAGAAAAAGCTAACAAGCAATTTGCTAGGAAAAAACTTTTAGAGTTTTTGCAATTAATCTCTCCCCATAAAGTAATCATGGAACCTAAAGATGGCGGCCGCGGAATAGTAACCCACATCCAAGCTAAATAATATGAGGAAATCAGTTAGTAAAAGAATAAAAGTCTCCAAAACCGGAAAGCTTATGCGCCGGCAGATAGCCGTTGATCACTTTCTCTCTAAAAGAAGGGGTAGTAAAACGCGCCTTAAGAGAGCGCAACGCACCATTGACCAAGGTTACGAAAAAAAAATCAAAAGCTACCTCACGGCACGCTAATTTACCATGACTAGAGTCAAAAGAGGAAAAATAGCCACTCAAAAAAGAAAAAGAATCCTAAAGTACACCAAGGGATTCCGTTGGGGAAGAAAAAATAAAGAAAGAGCCGCCAAAGAAGCCCTGCTTCATGCTTGGTCTCACGCTTTTCGCGGAAGAAAGGAGAAAAAGAGAAATTTTCGTTCTTTGTGGCAGGTAAAAATCAATGCCGCCGCCAGAGAAAATAACCTTTCTTACAGCCAGCTCATTAATCTTCTCAAAAAGAAAAATATTAAATTGGACCGAAAGATTTTGTCAGACTTAGCGGAAAACGAACCAGCGACTTTTCAAGCCATAGTTAAGAGTATTTCCTAATGCTAGAATTATTGTTGGATGCTAAAAGCCAACAATAAAGCCTTTAAAAGAGATCTCTTACTAATTAGCATTAGCGTTTTTATTGCTGTCATAATTTGGCGATCTTCAATAGTAGACCTTATGATTGGCCAGCTGGACCATGGCAGATTATTAAGCGCTTTTATCGCTGGTTTTTTCTTTACTTCAGCCTTTACCACCGCGCCCGCTTTAATTTTCTTAATAAAAATCGCCCAACTAAACTCCATATTCCTAGTTTCCGTCCTGGGAGCTTCTGGAGCGGTTATTGGAGACGCCATTATCTTCTATTTTGTACGGGAAAGATTGTTAAAAGATTTCATGCAATCTCTTAAAAAGAAGAAACGGGAAAGAATCCGCCGTTTCATCAAATCAAAAATAATCCGTTTTTCTTTAGCCATCGCCGGGGGCATCCTAATCGCCTTACCCCTTTTTCCGGACGAAACAGCCTTAGCCATTTTGGGAGCCTCTAAAATAACCACCAGAGCTTTTATCATTATTACTTTTTCTTTTAACTTTGCCGCTATTTACCTCTTAAGCTTATTAGCTAAAAATTTTCAATAAAATCAGCCGCCTTTTTTAGGAGCCCCCTTCTCGTCGGGTAACGAGAAAGATGCTTGATAGCCTCATTGAGGCTGAACCAGGCATAACCCTCATGTTCGTGCGACAGGCGAATCTGGGTTTTTTTTGTTTCCGCCAAATAAAAAATAACTATCTTAAAAAATTTTTCTTTATTACCGGAATAAGGAAACTTCTCGTAAACCTTTTTAAAATCCTGCTTGACATCCAAATCCATCCGGCTTAAACCAGTCTCCTCTCTCACCTCGCGAAAAGCCGTTTGTAAACTTCTTTCCTGCGACTCCATTCTTCCTCTGGGCATATCCCAGACATTTCTTCCTCTGTATAATAAAAGAAATTTAGGACCATCTTTTGTCTTCCTATAGACTATAAATCCAGCTGATATAATTTTCTTCATAATTTTTCATTAGCGGCCCACAGAACTTACCGGCTTGTGGTCTCTAATGCTAAAACTTCCTTTTTTACGGACTTCTTTAGGAAAAATAACCTTGGGCACAGAGAAAATAATTGCCGCTGAAACCAAAGAAGAGATTCCAGCCAGCACAAAGAGCGCGTCATATCCCAACCAAATGACTATCAGGCCGCTCACTAAACCAGTTGCTCCGGTAGCTATTGATATAGCCGTATTGTCTAGAGCCCAATCAATCGCCTCATGCCCCTTGTCTAAATGGCGAGAAAAAATACCAGACCAAGAAGGAGTATACATAGCAAAAGCGGCCGCATGCAAAGCCTGTAATAAATAAAGCTGCCAAATTTGATTAATAATAGTAAAAGCAAAAGCGGAAAACGCCACCAGCACCAAGGAAGCCACCAGAACAGCGAAGTCGTCTCTCTCACCTTTTTTACGGTCAATTAAAGTAGCGACTGGCAACTGAAAAATCGCCTTAGAAAGCCAATAGGCAGCCGCCGCAATACCCACAGTCACCACCGTCGCGCCTTGGATTCTTTCCACCACAAATATAGCAAAAATAGGGTTAACCAACCCCCAACCGCTCAACAAAGCCAAATCCGCAATAACAAACTTCCTTACTACCCAGCCAATTTTAAAGCCGAAAGACAGCTTCATAATTTAATTTTAAACCCTTGGCCGTCAAAAGCAAAAAGTTGTTGCGCCTCTAAATCACTAATCTTGCCTAGGGCGATAAATAAATCTTTTGCTTCTATATAGTCGCTTTTCTTAACCAACGCTAAAAAACAGGCCTGTTGCACCAAATTTTCCGCCAATGATAGAATCTCATCTTTTTTACTTCTCTGCTTGTTTTCTTTAAGTAATTTATTTGCCTTACAGTCAATGTCTTTCCACTGCAACCCCAAATGATAAACAAATTTTTTAATATCCGGGCGCGAGAGACACTCCCTGGCAACCCAAAGGGAAAAACTCCCCCCTATAAAAGAAGCCTTATCAACGGCTTTTTCTAAAATACTTAATCCTTCTGGCGAAAGATGCAAAGCCAAATTCACTCTACCCTCTTTGGACATATGAGATAATTTTTCCTCCGCCTGATGAATATGAAGCAGGCGATCGATAAGAAACAAAACAAGAAAAACTCCTAAACTTTGCATCCACCTCAATTCCGCAAAAACTAACACCACCGCAGATGCCGTTAGCGTGCCATAAAAAACATAGATTAAAAGCCTGGCTATAAAACGGCCGCCGCCTCCCATTTTCAACCTTAAACTCTCAAAGTAAAACTCTTTGCCCGATAGGTTCATGGATTAATAAAAATTCTTAAAACAAGGTAAACAGGTATCAGCGACCAGACAACGAAAACAAAAATAGCTATTCCGGTGATTGCGCCGTAAACAGCCAGCCCGGAAACAACTCTGACAAAACTAAGGGGATGGAAAATATTTTTCCAATTTTTTCTGACAGCCCAAAACATTTCTAATTTTTCCAGCGCGCCAACCGTTCCCGAACTAATAATCCTAAATGTATGGCCATACCAATGGACGAAAAAAGCCATTAGGCGGTAAAAAAAACTTTTCGCCAGATAAATAAAGACTAAATCCAAACGCATGATTTATAATAGCATCCCGATTGCCAACCAAAACATACCAATTCCCGGCCTTAAAGTCCATAAAAAATGGTCAAACAACCCAAATAATAAGAGCGAGAACAGCATTAGCGTTGCTGTTTTTCTCTCCCAATCACCAGCCCTTAAAAATAAACTTCCGACAAAAAACAAAAGAGCCAGTAAACCCAAAATACCCAGCTCCATCGCCACTAAAAGATAAAAGTTATGGATTGGCTCCTCCCCCATCGTTAAAGTCAGGCCGCTGCCCAGCCATGGATTTACTTTTATCGCCTCCCAAGCCCGCTCATAATCACCAATCCGTCTCTGCACCGAAAAATTATCAAGGCTTAATTCGGTTAAACGAGGAAAAACCGCCCAATTAAATATTAAAATTAAAGCTGTCAAAGAGATTAAAACTACCGCTCCAAGATGCCAAAGCTTCTTCCAAAAAATAAAAATCAGGCTGACCGCCACGCCTATCATCCAGCCCGCTCTGGAGAAGGTTAAAACAAGGCCCAGCCAGTTGATAAAAATGGCGGCGATTAATAAATTTTTGAATTTATAATCGGTAATAAAAAAGTAGTAAAGGGATAAAAGGGAAAGGAGAAGAAAAGCGGCCAAAATATTTGGATGAGGAAAGGTGCCATAAGCCCTGATTAACAAACCCTGGCCTTCTCCCAAAAAAGTACGCGCCAAATCTCCGTTAAGAGAATCAAGAACAGATTCTCCTAAAAAATAAACCCCTAAGCTCTTCTGCCAAGCAAATTGGTAAAAACCTATTAGGGCTTGCAGCATGCCTCCTCCGGCCAGAAAAATAAAAACCGCTCTTCTATTGATTAGGCTCACCCCTAAGGCAATGGCGGACCAGATTAATAATTTAACAAAAGGGTAGTTAAAAGATAAGGAAGCGATTATTAAAAAAATTATTAAAAAAATCTTAGGGTATTGCTTGGAAATAACCATGAGCTTTAAGCCATATTAAAAAAATTAAAAAACCTTCCGCTGTTAAAAAGACGCCCCCCATGATAGTCACCAGCCATATAAAATCTTGCGAACCCCAGAAATAAAGAGCTAAGGGCGCCAAGACCACAGTTGCCAAGCGAAAAATCAGCGGTTTTTTCAGGTCGGTAATTAAAATATTATTAATATTAAAGCCGATAATAACATAGGTGCTCCATAGGCTTAATAGGCCAAGGACCCCTATTAAAATCATTAAAAGAGGATGAACGCCACCTATTAGTCCGGACACGGAATCCTCTGAAACAGGGGAGGATAAGGCAATGACAGCCAGTGCAAAAGCAACATAAACCAGAGCGGGCACCACCGTCCCCAAGGCAACTGCCAGCTTGGCTTTTTTTCTTTTGAATTTAACAACTTCCACCGCCTCCAAAACAGCCACTCTTCCCGCTAGGGAAAAAATCAGCGGTCCGATAATGAAAAAGACGCGGCTAATCGGCCAATCTCCCATCCAAGAAAAAGAAAAGGATTGAATTTGAGGCGCGGCTGCCAAAAAAATAATAGCTACAATAATTATCATGCCGGCGGTTATTAAAAATTCAACAATGGCCAATCGCCTTAGATTAAAAAATATAACCGCTGAACCTAAAGCCCAAAATAAAATTAAATATTTTTCCGTATCGCCGTTAAAAATCAGCGCCGAAAAGCTTCTTGATAAAACTAAATAGATTTCCAAAGACAGAACCGTTCCCACTACCGCCGTCAGCACAGCCATCCAAAATCCAGCCCTGCTTAAAAAAAGATTGGCTAAGCCGACAAAATTGTGGCGGCCTTTTGTCTTTAAAACGATATCGGCGTAAAGAACATGGATAAGCGTCACTAAAACTGTTGCTAATAAAATAAAAAAAATGGCCTTAACTAAGCCCGCTTTAACAAACACAAAAGGCAGAGAAAACATCCCTGCCCCGATAATGGCGCCGGCCATAACGCCCATCGCCCTAATCATCATCTTTTTTAAAATCTTTTTTAAAAGAAAAATTTTTAATAATTAATTTCTCAAAATGCCATAAGACCACAAAAACCAGCAAAGTAAGAACGGTGGCTATTAGAGCCATAGAATAAAATTCATAAGCTACCGCCATGCCAATAGCCGCCGACACCCATAAGCCGGCTGCGGTGGTAACCCCTTGCACATGAGAACGATTGAATATAATCACTCCGCCACCGATAAAGCCGATGCCCACAACTATTTGCGCCGCTATCCGCGAGGGGTCAAAACCGCTCACCCCCAAGTAAGAAGTAAAAGCATCGGTGGATATTAGGGAAAACATAGTTGAGCCTAAAGCCACTAAAGCATAAGTCCTCATCCCGGCCGTCTTGCCAGCCAGCTCCCTTTCCACTCCTAATAAGCCTCCTAATAAAACTGCTAAAATTAATTTAAACAGCATTTCCATTTCTTTTTTCTTTGTTAATTAATTCTAGCAACATTTGAATCAATTTTTTAGGGTCGTTAGAAAAAACAACTTTTCCCGGACCCCGGTGGGCTTTAATTATAATATCAGCCAACTGATCAGCCGTTCCGCCGCTCCCCTCCAAAACCCCAATCGGCTTTTTATCCTCAAAAGCGATGGTAAATTCATTTAAGGTTCCCATTCTACCGCAGACAACAATGACTGCGTCGGCGGATCTGACCAAAAACAGATTGCGTCCGGAATAATCAAAGCCGGTGAAGATAATCGCGTCATGATAGTCAACCGGCAGGCGATATGTCCTAATATGAGCCGCCTCGGAAGCCGCCGGCGACAGACCGAAAACTATCCCCCCCTCTTCTTTAGCTCCCTTTGCCGCCCAGTAAGGAATGCCGGTGGTGGCGCCAGTCATTAAAATCATGCCTGCTTTAGCTACTTCTCTGCCTAATGCTTCAGACCTTTCTAAAGCATCCGTGCTACAGTGGCCGGTTTCTGCCGCCCCCGAAACAGCAATCTTGTATTTCATCTTCTAATTGTAGAGGTTATATTTCTTTTTTAAAACCGGTATCTCCGCCTCAATGGCTAATTCATCCCTAATCTTGCTTACCAGCGCTGTAGAAGCGCTCTCCTCCCCCTGCACCACAAAAACTTTTTTTAAAACGCCCCTCTGCAGTTTTAGCCACTGTAATAATTGCGGCTGGTCGGCATGCGCCGAATAGCCGCCGATCGCCCTGATGCGGCACCTCACCGGCACCATCTCGCCATGTATTTTAACTTTCTTAGCGCCATCAAAAATCCTCCTCCCTAAAGAGCCCTCCGCCTGGTAGCCGACTATAAATAGTAGGCTGTTGGGATCGGGCAGATATCTTTTTAAATGATGTTGTATCCTGCCAGCATGCATCATGCCCGAACCGGCAATAATAACTTTAGGGGAGGGGAAATTATTGATGGATTTTGACTCCTCTGTGGTTAGAGTTTTTTTTAATCCGGGAAAATCCAACAGAGCCATATTGGGTTTAACAGAACCGATAATTTTTTTGCTAAAATAACTTCTATACTTCTTATAGACTTCGGTAAGCCTAATCGCCAGAGGGCTATCAATAAACACCGGTATTTGCGGAACTCTGCCTTCTTTCGTTAATTGGCTAATCTCAAATAAAATTTGCTGCGTTCTCTCCATAGCAAATGCCGGAATCATTAACACGCCCTTGCTTTTTGCCACGTCTTCTATCATATCCTCAATCACCACCCGGCTTCCTTCTAAATTTTCATGGACTCTATCGCCGTAAACCGACTCAACAAGGCAATAATCCGCCCTCGGAAGACTGTCTTTACCGCCTATAATAGGGGCGGGGCTATTGCCTAAATCACCGGAGAAAACAATTCTTTTAGAATTTTCTTCAACTAAAATAAAACTGGACCCTAAGATATGTCCGGCGTTATAAAAAACAACTTTTAAGCCGCCGATGCTTATATTTTTATGATAATTAACGCCCTCCCAAAGCTTCATTAATCCTTTAATGTCGCCCTCCCCATAAAGCACCTGCCTTTTAGCTTCTTTTGCCTCTAAAGAAAGAACATGCTGGGAGTCATAAAGCAATAATTCAGAAAAATCTCGGCAGGGAGAAGTAGAAAAAACCCTACCCCGAAAACCGTCTTTATAGAGTTTGGGTAGAAGGCCAATATGGTCAATGTGAGAGTGGGTAATAAAAACAGCGCCAATTTCTCTCGGGTTATAAGAGAAGGGCTCCCAGTTTTTCTTCTCGCAAAGCCGCGTCCCCTGCCTCAAGCCGCAGTCAATTAATATTTTTTCCCCGCCGCTTTCTAATAGATAATTAGCGCCGGTCACCTCCCTGACACCGCCATAAAAAATTAATTTCATGCTTAAAAAACATCCTCTATTCCAAAATCTTTCTTTAACCGCTTCCTCTCTTTCCCCGTCTCCTCAATTAGTCTTTCTAAATCCGCAACGCTGCGTAATCTTGAGGCATTAAGAATAAGGCCGCAACTTTTTCTGGTCTCCTCCGCGGCATTATTTAGTATCCCCCTGTAGTAAGCCTCTCTTTTCTTCCATTCGTATATATCTGCCTCAATATCGAGCAACGCATCCATCGCCTCGCCAAGATCTCCCTCTGTTTCAAGCGAGTCACGAAAATCAAAAAAACTGGGATTCAAGTTTTGGTCTAGTTGTTTTTCTAAAGCAGATTTTTTATTTTCCAATTCCTCCAGATCACTTTTTATTACAGCTACTTTAAACTCCTGAATGCTTATATTATCCCTTGCGGCTACGCACTCAGAGCTGGGACAGCCGAAAATTTTATAACCTAAACGGGATTCATACTTCTCTTTAAAATCCCTCTTCAATTTGGCTAGCCGCTCCTGGTTGTCTTTCAATTCTTTGATTTTAAGCCTTGTCTGCAACTCAATCGCCTCCCACTTTAGCCCATTTTCCGAAACTAAAAACCTTAATCTTTTTCCTCCATGTTCTCCGTTAATGTATTTCGCTATTCTTTCGAGATCCGAAGTAAGTTCAATAATTTTTTTGACAATCATTATCAAACTTTGGGCGCTGCTGACAACCCTATTCGTATAATTATTCAAACATTGAAGAGCTTCTTTGTCGGTCAACAAACGCCTCTTCTCTTTGGAATTTCGCAAAATCTCCCCTCTTTCTTCTCTAGCTTCAGCCATTAAAGTCCGAATATCTTTTCCATAAAGCATCTCCACTCTTTGCCTGAACTTGTTATATTTCCCTCCCGGATCGCACAAACCTAAAACTTCTTGTTTCAACTTGTAGTTGCATTCCTCTTCAAAATCAACCCCTAGCCAATATTTATAGGTCTTTTCATCTATATAAGCGGCGTCAAAAAAAACATCTCCTAAGATAACTTTAAACCCCAAGAAATAAGCCGTGGACCAGGAGATTTTTTCCAAATCTCCCCCTCCCCGACACTCGCTATTTATCATTAAAATCCCCTTTCGCACCTCTTGGGAAGATGTATCTATGCCCGCAATGCTTTTAGTCGTCTCTCCAATAACCACACCCACATAATAACCGCTTAGCAATCTCATCACCGCCGCGCCCGCCACCCTTAGGCAGCCAGGCTTCTCAAGCAACGGAAGAGCCCTTTGAAGTTTATATCTTCCGGGAATGACCGACGGCCCAAGCCCTCTGCTAAGGGGATTTCTGGGAACAAAACGGGCCGCTGGCCCGGCGGAGACCAGCTCCGACCAGAAACCATCGCCCTTCTCTCCGGTATAAACTACCCCTCCAGGGCCTTCTACTTGATAAGTTTTTGAAGAATCCGAACAAATGTAATAGTTGTCGTCAGGCACCTGCGCTTTTGTAAGTGAAGATTGCCGAAAAACCGCCAACAAGCCAATCACTCCAAGAATAAAAATAAGAAGAACCGCAAACCGTAATCGCCTCTCCTTAATCATTAATAAAATAATAACATCCTATCTATTGTCATTGTAATCCTCACCTCCCCTCTTTAGTTCCTCTATTATCCTGTTCTCCTTCTCCAGCTCACCTTCTAAGTCTGCTAATCGTTTAGTAACCTCAGAAGCTCCTATTTCCCCTGCTTCGAATTGAATTTTTAATTTTTCTACCTCCCCTCTAATTTTATTAACTGAATTTAGCAATCCTTCAGCCCATATTTCTCCAGCCTCCGCCCTTTTTTCTAGTTCGCCAGCTATAGCTTGAACGAAAAGGACAACGGCAGAAAAACCAACGATCTTGAAGATTTTAGAGTTGGCAAATTTTATAAACTCCCCTGGAAAAGATTGTTTTAACCCGTTTGCTTTTGGAGAATCAGCTGGAGGAAAAGGGATTCTGCTATTGCCCTTTATAAAAGCGCTTCCCTGCTTTGTCCTGCTCCAGTATCCGGTGCCCACCAGCCAATCATTAATCAATTCCCGTCTCTCCCCCAATGTTAGGGTCCTGCCCAACTTTTTTTCTATTTCTTCTACTGCTGATTTTACGACTTTTCTAACCTCTTCCAGGCCTTGCAAGCCGTCAATAAAGTGGGTTCTTGCCAAACGAGCGATAGCCACCTCTTCGTCTAAGAAATCAGCGGCCTTTTTTATGCCGGTTATATCAGCCGATGCCCGCGGCCCAGCCAATTCTTCAGCAAACCTTAAAATCTCATCCAGGTCTTCTTTGGGAAGATTCATCTCCACGTACAATTTTTTTAAAGCGGCTTTCGCCCTGTTTATGTCGTTGCTGCACCGTGTCCTTGCCTTAGCAATATCAGAAGGCAACGATGGGCGAGGAACTTTATCTGCAGGGGACTCCGGTTTTTCGAATATCTTCTGAAGGGCGGCCACTCTTTGCCGCGGCAAGGGCAATCTAAGGGCGACCTCAGCCTCTTCAAGCTGGTTCAGCTCCCTATAGGCTTCATCAATTATTCTATTTGTTAAAGCAAAAGTATCATCCCCTTCTTTAAATTTTTGGCTGAACCGACTAAATCTCTCCAGCACTTTCTCCAGCCTGCCAACCAAATCAAAAAGCTCCTCATTAGACCTGCTTAAATTGATCAACGCCGACCTTATGCCTTGCCTGTCGCCGTGAATGCCCGAAGCTATTACCTCCAAGCGATGGTTGATTCTTATTTTTAAATTCTCTATTTCCCGAAGATCTGCGACGCCAAAGGGCGAGTATCCGAGTTTATCAATCAACTCAATTACCAGCAGGTCCAGCTTAGGGATGATGTTTCGGCCTTCGGCTACGACGTCTCTGGCGGTGTCGGTAAAGCCCATTCTTTTTAAAAGCTCTCTCGTTTCAGGGCTTAAGTTATTAATATCAAATTTCGTTTGTTGATTTTGCGCCTCTAAAAAAACAGCTCGTTTCACAACTGACATAAGAACGCCTGCCGTTAATATTAAGGCGGCAAGCAACACTAGAAATGTTTTAGCGGCCATTTTATATTAATATATTAACATATTAATACATGATCATTCTTGGCATTGACCCCGGCTCCTCCCGTTGCGGCTATGGCCTCATAGAAAAACAGGGTGGCAAGTTAAATTATCTGGACGCCGGCTTAATTGAAAATAAAGAAAAAAATCCCTCCCAAAAGCTTTTTTATCTGGCTAAAGACTTTAAAAAAATACTGGCAAAGACCCGCCCTGGTTTAATGGCAATAGAAAAAATTTATTTCTCTAAAAATGTAAAAACAGCCATTGAGGTCGCCCAAGCCAGGGGGGTATTAATAATGCTGGCGTTGGAAAAAAACTTGCCGATATCCGAACATAATCCCCAAGAAATAAAACTATCGGTTACCGGCTATGGACTAGCCGATAAAAAAGCGGTGGCTCATATGGCGGCAGCCATTCTCCAAATCTCGCCCTTAAAAATAATTGACGACGCCTCCGACGCCCTCGCCGTAGCTATCACTGCGGCTAATCACCACAATTTCAGGGGATTGACAGGTATTTAGACTTGGATATACTTCTCTCAATCATTCTAGATTTTAAACAACAAAGGTCGTTTTATTGGAAAAAGTTGTTCAGTTATTTATGGAAGACGATCAACTCGAAAATGAGTTTGATGACAGCCACGAAGATGATTTAGAGGATGAGGAAGATTTAATGGATGAAGACGAAGATGAAGACGAAGTTGATGATGATATTCTAGAAGAAGAGGAAGAGGGTAATTACTAATCGAGTTATAAATCCCGTCTGGTGAAGGCGGGATTTTAAAGTAATAAATAATGTTTAAATTTTTAGGTTACATATTCGCTTTTTTTATCTTGCTAGCCGTTGCGGCCTCCGGTTATGTTTTGCTTACCATTAAGAATCTGCCCGATCCGGAAACCTTTGACCAAAGGCAGATTAATCAATCCACTAAAATATTTGACCGCGCTGAAAAAGTTTTGCTTTATGAAATCCATGGGGAGGAAAAGAGGACTGTTATCCCTTTCAATAAAATACCGGAGCGCGTTAAGCAAGCTACACTAGTTATAGAAGACAGCCAGTTTTACCAGCGCCGTTCCGCTTTTGATTGGCGTTCGGTTATCCGCGCCTTTTTTATTAATATTTCTCGGGGAAAAATCGTGCAGGGCGGTTCCACCATCAGCCAGCAGTTAGCAAAAAACGCTTTCCTTACGCCAGAAAAAACTATTACCAGAAAAATAAAAGAGTTGGTTCTCGCTTTTCAGCTAGAAAAAAAATATAGCAAAGATGAGATTCTTAGTTTGTATCTCAACCAAATACCTTATGGCTCCAACGCCTATGGCATTGAAGCCGCCGCCCAAACTTATTTCCAAAAGCCAGCCGCTGAATTAACTCTTGCCGAAGCGGCGCTCCTGGCCAGCCTGCCAAAAGCTCCCAGTTATTACTCCCCTTACGGCACTCATGCCGAAGAATTGATGGCTAGAAAAGATTATATTCTAGAGCAGATGGCGGTTGGCGGCTTTATTGATGAAGAAGAAAAGAAGCGCGCCCAAAAAGAGCAGTTTAAATTCTCCCCCCAAACCATTGGCATTAAGGCTCCGCACTTCGTAATTACTATTCAGGATTATTTGAACGAAAAATATGGAGAAGATTTCGTTCAAAAAGCCGGCTTAATAATTACAACGACACTGGATTGGGAGCTTCAACAGGCAGCGGAAAAAGCTGTGGTTGAAGGATCAAAAAGAAATGAGGAGCTTTATAAGGGGAAAAACGCGGCTTTGGTCGCTCAAGACACTAAAACCGGCCAAGTCCTAGCTCTGGTAGGTTCTAGAGATTACTTTGACACGGATAATGATGGCAATTTCAATGTTGCCGTCCAGGGATTGAGACAGCCCGGCTCCGCCATCAAACCTTTTGCTTACATTACCGCCTTCGCTAGAGGTTATTCTCCGAACTCGGTAGTTTTTGATGTAAAAACAGATTTTGACACCACCGGCGAAAAAAGCTATGAGCCGCACAATTTTGACAACCGCTTCCGCGGCCCTGTTAGTTTAAGAAACGCTCTCGCCCAATCCATCAACGTTCCTTCCGTTAAAGTCCTTTACCTCGCCGGCGTTAATAATGTCTTAGAAACCGCCCATAAGTTTGGCATAAAAACTCTAACTGAAAAAAGCCGTTATGGGCTGTCCTTAGCTTTAGGAGGCGGCGAGGTCAAGCTTATTGAGCTCGTTGACGCCTACTCCGTATTCAGCCGTGATGGAGTAAAAAACAAACAAGCATTAATTTTAAAAATAGAGGACAGTAAAGGCAAAATTCTTGAAGAGTACAAAAATGAATCGGAAAAAGTCGCTGAACCCCAATATGCCAGATTAATCAACGACATTCTTTCAGATGTTGAGGCCAGAAAAGGTCTTTATCAAAGCAGTCTTTATCTGACTCTGCTCCCTAATCAGGAGGTCGCTCTAAAAACAGGAACCACTAATGAATACCACGATGCTTGGGCTATCGGTTATACCCCATCTTTGGTTTCCGGCGTTTGGGTAGGCAACAACGACAACGCCCCCATGCAACAGCAAGGCAGCAGCATTTTAGCCGCTCTGCCTATTTGGCACGCTTTTATGTCAGAAGCTTTGAAGGGAAAAACATTAGAAGCCTTCCCTCGCCCCGATCCTGTCCTGGTTGAGAAGCCCATCTTGCGTGGTGAATATTTAATCAACAACGAAGTCCATAATATCCTCTATTACATTGATAAAAATAATCCTGACGGGCCATTGCCAACCAATCCCAATAAGGATCCGCAATTTGAAAAGTGGGAGAAGGGGATCATTGATTGGCTGCAAGACAATCCATCTTTTATAGCCAGCGCTAATCTTAATCTAAAACTTTCTGCCAGCATCGTTAAACCGGTTAATGGCAGCTTTATTGATAAAAATTTATCCGTAGAGGCCCAAATTAATTCCGAAGCGGAAATACTAAATATAGAAATATATCTCAATAACAAACTCATCGGCCAGCAATCAGGCAACTTGGGAAAAAACTATACTTACAAACAAACTTTTAATCTCAATAGCGTTGACTTGCAAAATTCTCTGAAAATAAAAGTCTTGGACAGCGCCAGCAGATCTACAGAACAAAGTGTCGTAGTTTATTCTAGATAGGCTTATTTCTCTAGCTCCCTACACGCTGACTCAATCGCATCTCCGTCGCTCCACGGCATTTTTTTACCCTTGGCAACTCTGATAAATTTCTCGCTTCCTTTGCCGGTAATAATGACAATATCTCCCACACCCGCCAGCTCAACCGCTTTTTTTATCGCCTCCCCTCTATCCAAAATTTTATAAAGTTTTGTCATTTGTGTTTTGTTATTTGGATTTTCAGAAAATCCTTTTTCAATATCTTCTAAGATAGAAAAAGGGTTTTCGTTATACGGGTCCTCGTCAGTTAAAATCACCTCATCGCAAAATTCCGCCGCAATCTTACCCATCTCCGGCCTCTTCCACTTATCCCTCCCGCCGCCGGCTGCTCCCAGCACACAAATTAATTTAGAAATTTCAGATTCTCTGCGCAGCGTCGTGTAAACGTTCCGCAGAGAATCTGGCGTATGCGCGTAATCAACCACCGCTGTAAAAGGTTTTTCTTTAGTAGGTCGGTGGACAAACTCCATTCTCCCCGGCACACCCGGAAACCCAGACACCGCCCTCTTAATAATTTCATCTGATACCCCCTGCGATTTAACAAAAGCAACCGCCGCCCCCACATTATATTTATTAAAATCGCCCACAAGATTGCTCTCTAGTTCACTTTTACCGAATAAAATTATTTCTTTGCCTCCAGCGGCTTTGATAAAATAATCAGCGTTCTCATCATCTTCGTTTATAAAAAACAACTTTTTAGCGCTTCTAAAAAACTTTAATTTCGCCTCCCGATATTTTTCAAAACTGCCATGCGTCTCTATGTGTTCCGGATGTAAATTAATAAACACAGCCGCCTGCCAATCTACAAACAAATGCCTGTTAGCTGATACCCCCTCGGAGGTCACCTCTACAACAGCGTATTGGCAATTATTATCAACTGCGCGCCGCAAAAATTTCTGGATAAAAAACCTGCCCGGCATTGTGTTGCCGGTTAAATTACCAGAAATCTCACCTCCAATTTTTAAGCTAACCGAGGAAACCGCCGCCGTTTTCTTGCCCGCTTTCTCTAAAATAAAACTAATCAGCTCCACCGTTGTGGACTTGCCCTTAGTGCCTGTCACTCCCACCACAAAAATTTTTTTTGAGGGAAAACGATAAAAAACAGCGCCTAAAAGAACCCATGCCGTATGGTAAAAAATATGTAAAAAATAAATCTTGCGAAATAATTTTCTCAAACCATTCATATTTTTTCCGACGGCTAATTCTTAACCGCCCTCAACGCCTCCTTGAGCCGGTCCTCAAATTTTTCTTTTTTGGTATCAATTTTGCTGATAGCTCTTTTTGCGTCTACCTTGCTGTATCCCAAACCAGTTAAAGCATCCTCCAAATCTAGGTCCGACTCCATCCCTCTTACAACCTCCTCCGAATTCAAAACCGCCAGCTTGTCTCTTAATTCAAGCACCACTCTTTCTGCCGTCTTTTTACCAACCCCGGCAGCCTTAGTCAACAATTCCGGCTTGCCTTCACTTATCGTAGCCACCAACTGCTCGAAAGGAGCCACCGCCATCACCCCCAAAGCGGAGCGCGGCCCTATGCCGCTTACCGAAATCAATTTTTCAAATAAACCTAAATCTCTCTCGTGAATAAATCCAAAAAGTTCCATCAAATCCTCCCTAACATGCAAATGAGTAAAAACCTTGAGTTCATCGCCCAAACCGGGCAAATCCAGATGGGTTTTGGAAGAGATAAAAATCTTATAATTGACCCCATTAACATCCAATATGACAAAATTCTCCCTCTTTGCCGCTAAGTTTCCATAAAGACTATAAATCATCCTCCTTAATATATATAAAGAACCCTCGAATTAACAGGGGTTGTTTAAAATTGCTTTTTTATTTACAATGGGATGTTTTATGAAGTTTCAACTCCAATCCTCTTTCAAACCTCGGGGAGATCAGCCGCAGGCCATAGAGAAGCTGGCTACCGGAATAAAGCAAGGCCTAAAAGATCAGGTTTTATTAGGCGTAACCGGCTCTGGGAAAACCTTCACCATGGCCTCTATGGTTGAAAAGTTACAAATACCCACTTTAATTATCTCACCCAATAAAACCCTAGCCGCCCAGCTTTATCAGGAATTCAAAACATTCTTCCCTAATAACGCCGTTCATTATTTTGTCTCTTACTACGACTATTACCAACCGGAGGCTTACCTGCCCGCCTCTAAAACTTATATCCAGAAAGACGCTCGCATTAACGCCGAAATAGACAAACTCCGCCATGCCGCCATTCAAAGCGTTCTTAGCAGAAAAGACGTTTTAATTGTTGCTTCGGTTTCCTGTATTTACGGCATCGGCGACCCGGATAACTACAAAAAAGCTCGGCTGGAGCTAAAAGCCGGAGTTAAAATGAGCGCCCGAGATCTGGTCAGCCACCTTAATGCCCTTTATTACATCCGTAATGACAAAAATCCTTCTGCCGGAGAATTCCGAATCAACATCAACCGCCTCGGCAACGGCAAAGCCTTGATTCATCTAGTCACCGATGAAAAAATAGAAGTGGAATTTTATTA
Organism: uncultured Candidatus Saccharibacteria bacterium; assembly: GCA_964373915.1. Lineage (GTDB taxonomy): Bacteria > Patescibacteriota > Minisyncoccia > UBA6257 > UBA11618 > CAYJWP01. Next base: position 35,381 of record CAYJWP010000003.1, read on the forward strand.
TAAAAAAATAGTAAAAATAAACAAAACTGGTCACTGGTCACTGGTTACTGGTCATTCCATTGATATCTATCCCGCCAAATTCTGGATTACGCCACAAAATAAAATGCATCTGGCTCTGCGCAATATTAAAAGCGAGCTCGAGGAGAGAATCGAGGAATTGCAATCGGCTAATAAATTTGAGGAGGCCGACCGGTTGGCTAAGCGAGCAAAATTTGATCTGGAAATGCTTAAAAAGGAGGGTTATGTTAATGGCATTGAAAATTACTCTCGCCATTTAAGTTTTCGCCGGCCAGGAGAGCCTCCTCTGACGCTGCTAGATTACATGCCTAAGCCCTTTCTTTTGTTTATTGATGAATCTCATATCGCCATCCCCCAGCTTAAAGCAATGCAGGTCGGAGATCTGCAAAGAAAAACGGTTTTAATTAATCATGGCTTCCGCCTGCCTTCAGCTATTGATAATCGCCCTTTGAAGTTTGAAGAGTTTGAAAAACAAGTTAGCCAGACTGTTTTTGTTTCCGCTACCCCCGGCCCCTATGAAATAGAAAAAGCAAAAAACGGCGGGCAAATAGCGAAGCAGATAGTAAGGCCCACAGGCATTCTCGACCCTAAAATTATTATCAGGCCGGCAATTAATCAGATTAAAGACTTAATTGAAGAAATAAAGAAAAGAATCGCCCAAAAAGAAAGAGTGCTCGCCCTTACCCTCACGAAAAAATCAGCGGAAAATCTGACCGAGTATTTGCTAACTCAAGGAATAAAAACTTCCTTTCTCCACTCAGAAATTAAAACTCTAAAACGTCCAGAAATATTATCCGATTTGCGCCGAGGAGGAATTGATGTTTTAGTTGGTGTCAATCTTCTGCGAGAAGGTTTAGATTTGCCAGAAGTCAGTCTGGTAGCCATTCTTGATGCCGACCGCGAGGGTTTTTTAAGAAATTACCGCGGCCTGATTCAAATGGCCGGCCGTGCCGCCCGCTCCATCAACGGCCAAGTCATTCTTTACGCTGATATTCTTACCGACTCAATCAAAAAAGCTGTTCTGGAGACAGCCAATCGCCGCCGCGCCCAACAAAAATTTAACAAAAAAACCGGCGCTAAGCCTGAAGCTTTAAACAAACCCCGCCTAGGAATCACCCCTTGTCTAAAATAAGGTTTTCTATTATTATCTGACCAATGCCCAAAATTAAATCGGCTAAAAAAGCTTTGCGCCAAAACAAGGCGCATCACACTAAAAACCTTGTTCAAAAAAAGGCTCTGAAAACACTTGTCCGTGAATACCGAAAAAAACCTTCGGCGGAACTCCTCCCTCAACTTTATAAAAAACTGGATAAAGCGGCCAAAGTAAACCTAATCAAAAAAAACACCGCCTCCCGGCTCAAATCACGGCTCACTCAACTAATAGCCAAATCCAACAAGGCGGTTTCATAATCTAACTTTCCCGACTTCACGGCCGCGTCGTAATCGGCAAACTTTTCTTTTTCTCTTGTTTGGTAAGCAATTAAATTAAAAATTTTTGCCGGATCTTCATTAATTAAAAGATGCTCTAAAGAGATAAGGTTAAATTTGGTCCTAAAAATATTTATATGAGGCAGAATTTTTTCAAACTCCCCTCCCAAAGCCAGCTTATCCAGCTCCGTCACCAGCCCCCAGGTGTCGCTGGCGTACGTTTCTGCCAATAAATTAATAAGATTTATAGGCAGAGAGATTTCTCTTTTTTGAATTTCTTTTTTTATAAAAGCCGATAATTGGTTAGGATTTAAATAGTCAAAATTCTGGCTTAATGCCGGCTTGTGTAATAAAAAATCAAAATCTTTGTTCAGTTTTTTATCCTCTAAAATAACCAGCGTCAATCCTTCTACTTCCATTAAAGGTTTAATAATTTTAAAAACTTCTTTATCTTTTAGCTCGCCTAATCCTGAAATAATTGCTAGCTTACTACTCCCAAAGAGAGACTGCGCTCCTAAAAATTGCCTAAATCTAGTCCAAGCCTCCTCCTCAATTAAATCAAAATTTTCCGTAGTTAAACCTAAATGTTTCTGCTTATAAGCAAAAGTTATTTCTTTTAATTTTTTTTGCCTCCTATAAGAATCCGGGCCGTAGAGATATATAATCATATTTTCTGGCATCTAGGGCAAAAATGCGCCGACCGCCCTCCTTTTTTAATCCGCTTAATTTTTGTTTTACACCTAGAGCAGAGCTCTCCTTCACGCTGATAAATGAGTCGGTGCGGGCCATAGCCCCCTTTTTTACCAGCCACATCCCTATAATCAGCAGTTGATGTGCCCTTCATTTTTAACGCCTTTGATAAAATAACTTTTATAGCTTGATAAAGCGCCTTCAATTCTTTGTTACTCAATTTATTTGCCGGCCTAAAAGGATAAACCTTTGCCTTCCACATCACGTCATTAGCATAAATATTGCCTATGCCGGAAATAGCCGTCTGATCCATCAACGCTTGGTAAATGGTTTTCTTCTTAACCCCAACCCTTCGGGAAAAATCCAGCAAACTAATCTTTAAAGCATCCGGCCCCAGTTTTTTTAAATACGAAAGATTTTCTATTTCTCCCTTCTCCCCAAAAACCACTTTACCGAACTTCCTCATGTCAGAAAAGCCAATCATCCGCCCGTTCTCTAGTTCAATAATAAAATGAATAAAATCATTAACCCTCTCCTTGACTTCCGCGGGGCTAACGGCAACAACTTTTTTATTCCTAATCTCCCAACGGCCAACCAGCAAATGGCCGGTCATCTTCATATGGACCAACAACACCCTGTTCTTGTCTAGATAAAATAAAATATTCTTTCCCCTCCGCAGAACTTTATTTATTTTATAGCCCCTAACTTTTTCAACATCTTTAAATTTATTCCAATCAAACCAAACGCTTTTTATTTTTTTATTAAGGACGGCTTTATTCAAGCCGTTCACTGTCGTTTGGACCTCCGGTAATTCAGGCATTATTTTAAAGGCAATGTAAAATAAAAAGTGCTCCCTCTTTCCGGCACCGACTCTGCCCAAATCTTTCCGCCATGGCGGGTAATAATGTTTTTAGCCAGATAAAGCCCCAACCCCGATCCATCAACGGCAATTTTATCCGCCCCTTTGCCTCTAAAAAATTTGTTGAATATTTTAGGCAAATCACGAGCAGAAATACCCACTCCCGTATCTTTAATGCTAACTTCCACCAACTTTAAGCCGGACTTATTAAGCGCCACCACCACCTGCCCGTTAGCTACATTATATTTAACAGCATTATCAATTAAATTAGAGATTGCCATTCCCAGGCGCGCCGGATCGGCTGATACTATTAAATTTTTGGCCTTGGGGCGTTCAAAATAAACTTTTACTTTATACTCCGCGGCAACCGGTTCAACGTCCGCTAATATTTTTTCCAGAAAAGAAACCAGGTCAAGCTCTTTAAAATTATAGCCAAACTTACCCTCCTCAATTTGGGAGGCGCTGATTAAATCATTGATTATCTCTAGAAGATTATGGGCGGTTTTTCTAGCGATGCCTAAGTTGCCTTTAGCCGCTTCTGTTAAATCTTTTTCTTTAGATAAACTATCTAAAGCCCAATTAATAGCGGTTGCCGGCGTCCTTAATTGATGGGCGGCCACCGTCACAAACTCGCTTTTAGAACGAAGCAGTTCCAACTCTCGCGTCCGGTCTTTAATAATTTTAACGAAGCCGGCCGTCTGGCCGCCCTTGTCGCTTACCCGAATGGTCGTAATCGTTAATTCTTTTATCGGGTCCTCTAAAGAAATATCTAAAATCTGCGGATCGGCTCCCGGCTCCGACCTCCTAACCACTGTCGGAGCTAAGGAAGCAAACATCGCTTGCGCCATTATTTTTGATTTGGCATTTTTTGCCTCCGCTAAAGAAAAAACCCTACCCTCAACCTCTTCGGAATCAATCTCAAAAATATCCGCCGCCGCTTTGTTAACCTTGATAATTTTAAAATCAGGTTCATAAATCACCACCCCTTCCTCAAAGTTGCCAATTAAAGCATCAGAAAGCGCCTTATAAAAATCCCATTTAGTTTCTTTTTCTTCAGGGAAAAAAGCCATATTAAACTATGGTTTTTAAATTCCCCCAACTCTTCCCTCCGGTTATCCCAACTTTTAAGTCCACTCCATTTAATAAATAAATCTCCTCCATGATTCGCTTAATCTTCTTAACTCTTTCTCTCACTTTATCACTCTTAATCTCAAACAACAATTCGTCGTGGACGGAGAGAAGTAAACGAACACCGGAATTTTTTTTAAATTCATTAAAAACTTTTATCATAGCCAATTTAATAATGTCAGCCCCCAAGCTCTGCACGGGCATGTTAATCGCCGCCCGTTCCGCTTCCGCCGCCAAAAAACGGTCAGCGGAATTTATTAAAGGCAGCCATCTCATACGGCCGTTAAGATTTTTTACAAAACCATTTTTTCTCGCCTTCTGCTTAATCTTTTCCTGCCATTTTTTAATCTCCGGAAAATCAGAAAAATATTCTTTAATAAATTGTTCGGCCTCTTTTCTTGATAGGCCGCTTGTTTTAGAAAAAGCCGCCGCTCCCATGCCGTAAATTACGCCGAAGTTTAAAGTTTTCGCTAAATCACGCATCTTAGGCTCCACTTTTTGCAAATCTACTTTAAAAACTTGGCTGGCTGTTAATTTATGGATGTCGTCTCCGCGCGCAAAAGCGGCCATCATTTTTTGATCACCGCTCAAAGCGGCTAATATTCTCAAGTCTAGTTGGGAATAATCAAGAGAAACCAGCTTGTAGCCCCTGCCAGCCACAAAAATCTTTCTTACAATCGGAGGCACGTTTTGCATATTAGGATTTTGAGAGCTTAATCTTCCCGTCACCGCCCCCGTTTGAATAAAAGTCGTGTGGACTCTGCCGCCTAATTTACCAAAAGGCTCTAAATAAGTAGATTTAATTTTAAAAGTTCCTCTGTATCTTAAAATCAAATCTATAATCGGATGGGCGCCTTTAAGCCCTTGTAGTTTTTCGGCTTTTGTTGAGGAGAGGGCTGTGCCCAGCTTCTTAAGCAAGACGGCGGAAAGTTGTTGGGGGGAATTAATGTTAAATTTTTCACCGGCCGCTTTGTATATCTTTTTTTCCAATAAAGAGATTTGCCTATCGTGGTCTGCTGTCATTTTTTTTAGAGCTCCTTTATCAATAGCTACGCCTTCGTTCTGCATTTTTTCTAGAACCTCTATTAAAGGCAGCTCAATTTCCCGATAAACCTTATCCAAACCCCGCCTTTTAATTTCCTCTTCCGCCTCCTTTAAAGGCAGATTTTGCGGATTATCAGGATTTAACAGCCAGTTGGCTATTAATATTTTTTTATTATTCATTTATATAGAAATTCTAATACTCTCTAGTCTCTCCACCAAACTCTTAAACCCTAAGCTATAAAAATAATTCCTAATCATTTCTTTGTTAAAAGATTTTCTCTTAAAATCTTCTAAATTATAATCGATTAACATATCAATCTTTATCGTCGCTAATTTCTTAGAAAACAACGCCGCTTCTTTTTTATTTTCTAGCTTGTTGCCAATCTTATCCGGAATCTCCCACAAATTTTTAAACAAACTTTCTAAAGCGCCGTACTTTTGCAAAAGCGGAGTGGCGGTTTTTGGTCCTATGCCGGCAATACCGGGAATATTATCGGAGGAATCGCCCAGCAATCCCTTTAAATCTGGCAGTTGCTTTGGTTTTAAGCCAAATCTTTCTACTACAGCTTTTTCATCATAAATAATAGTATCGCTTATGCCTTTTTTAAGAAACTGCACCACCACCTTTCTGCCCTCAACCAACTGAAGAACATCCAGGTCGCCGGAGAGAATAATCACCACTAAATCTCCTTCCTGCTTAAATTTTTCTGCCAGTGAACCGATTAAATCATCCGCCTCAAAACCGGCTCTTTCAATGCTTTTTATGCCAAACTTTTCAAAAAGCTCGTGAGCTTTTTGAATTTGCGGACGCAAATTGTCCGGCATCGCCGGCCGATGAATCTTATACTCCTTATAAAGTTCGTCGCGAAAAGTCGGTTCCGGCCTATCAAAAACCCCGGCCCAATAATCTGGTCTCTGCTCCCTCAAAATCTTTAGCAAAACGCTGGCTAGGCCATAAATCGCCCCCGTGGGCTCGCCAATCGGCGAAGTTAGCGGTGGCAAAGCGTGAAAGAAGCGATAAATTAAAGCATGGCTGTCAATAAGAAGTAGGGTCTTCATAATTGCTTTTTTAATTTGACATTTGAATTTTAATATTGAATATTAGTTATTTTAATGACTCGTTCATTGCTATTCTTTCCGTGCCTGAAATAAATCCAAACCGCATCTTTTGGAATAAGCCCCTTAATCTTATCCGCCCACTCCACCAGCGCAATGTTATTTTTATCTTTCAAAATGTCTTTAATGCCTAATTTGATTAATTCTTTAGGATTTTTCAACCGATAACAATCAATATGATAAATCTTTTTAGTTTTTAACCGGTAATTTTTAATTAATAAAAAGGTGGGACTGGCGATGCGCCTCTTTACTCCCAGAGCCCTCAAAAAAGCTTGCGCAAAAGCAGTCTTGCCTGAACCAAGGTCGCCAGAAAGAGCAAAAATCCTACCTCTGCTGGATTGAGCTAATTTTTTAGCCAGACTTTTAGTGGTGTTAACTCCTTCCGAAAATACGGTCATTTAAATTAAAATGCTTATAAGCGGCCTCTGTTACCATCCTGCCCGCAGGCGTTCTAGCTAAAAAACCAATGGATAAAAGGTAGGGCTCATAAACATCCTCTATGTTGCCGGCATCATCATTAAGAGCCGCCGCCAAAGAGTTAATGCCCACCGGCCCGCCTTTAAATTTATCTATTATCAGCCGCAGTAGCTGGCGATCGGCCGGCTCCAAGCCCAGCTCGTCAACTTCAAGTAAATTTAAGGTATTTTTAATCGTCGTTTCGTTAACCTCTCTCTCGTTATTTACCTCCGCATAATCTCTGACTCTTTTTAGTAGACGATTAGCCACCCTAGGAGTAAAGCGGGAGGCTTTAGCTAAAATATTAATCGCCCCTTCATTTATTTTTACACCTAAAACGCTAGCCGATCTCTTAATAATCGCCTCTATGTCTTTATTCTCATAAAAATCCAGCTTAAAAGAGGCGCCAAAACGGGAGCGCAACGGGCCAGATAAGAGATGCGGCCGAGTAGTGGCGGCTATGATAGTAAATGGCGGCAAATCCAACGCCACGCTTCTCGCCCCCGGACCCTTGCCAATTATTAGATGGAGCTTCCGGCTTTCCATCGCCGGATACAAAACCTCCTCTATAGATTTATTAAGCCGATGAGCTTCGTCAATAAATAAAACCTCTCTCTCTTCAAGATTGCTCAAAACAGCGGCCAAGTCGCCCATTTTTTCCAAAGCCGGACCAGAGGTAACTTTTAAACTGCGGCCTAAATCTCCGGCTACCAGATAAGCCAAAGTGGTCTTACCCAACCCGGCTTGCCCATAAAAAAGCAGATGATCGCAAGCTTCGTCTCTTTTCTTAGCCGCTCCAAGGATTATTTTCAGATTTTTCTTAATATTTCCCTGGCCCACATAATCCTCCCAACTTAAGGGCCTTAAAATACTATCTACTGTTAATTTAATCTCTTTTTCTTTGTTTTTATCCATTTTAGAGCCAAATTTGACAAATTAGCCATTTTTATGATAGAATAACGCACAACGCGCAATAAAAGCCATTGGTCTGTGGGCGGGAATTACCTTTAGATATTTTGGATAGTTTGGCTTCGGCTGAGCTACTCCTCGAGGAAATTCTAATTCTTTTATCCATTAAAAGATTCAACTTTGTCCTTTCTTTAAGGACTTTTGCCCACAGATCAATGGCTTTTATTTATCGAGCCGGGCTCGATTACATTTGTAAATGTCCTGTAGCCGCCTCTACCTCCGCAAAATCGGTAATGCCCAGCAAAACCTTTAAAATACCGTCTTGCTGCATTGTTACCATGCCTCCCTTTTGAGGATCAGCGGCAAAATCCTGAAGATCTGTCTCGCTCACCTCTTTCTCAATTAAAGTTTCTATCTCTCTGCCGACAACTAATAATTCAAAGATTCCCACCCTGCCTAAATACCCCCTGTTATTACACTTCTCACAGCCAACTGCCTGATAGATAACAAAGTTCTGGTAAGAAGACTTATCAATACTGGCGGGAAGTTTGATTAAAAAACCCTCTAATTTATTTTTTAAATCCACGCCTGTTTCAGCCGGTTTTTTACAATGACCGCACAATTTCCGCACTAATCGCTGGGCCATAATTAGATTAAGCGCTGGCCCGATGCTGGTCGCCTTCACCTCCAAATCCAGTAGGCGGGGAATGGCTCCGGTTGCCCGATTGGCGTGAACTGTGGAAAAAACCAGATGGCCAGTCAAAGCCGCCTGAATGGCGGTTGCCGCCGTTTCCTTGTCTCTAATCTCTCCAACCAGAATAACGTCTGGATCCTGCCTCATAATAGAGCCCAAACCATTAACAAAATCGTAGCCTCTTTCTTTGTTAACTTGCGTCTGCTCCACGCCTTCTAAGTTGTATTCTATTGGATCTTCAATGGTGATTATTTTAATCTCGGGAGAGTGCCTGATTTTTAAAAAAGCGTACAGAGTGGTGGTCTTGCCCGACCCGGTGGGTCCGGTGTTTAAAATCATGCCATTAGGCTCTTTGATTTCCCGCAGAACAATATCTAAATCATCTCTTCTTAGACCTAAATCTTCTAAAGGAATATTTATGGCTAGAGGATCTAAAACTCTAATAACTGCCGTCTCTCCGAATTCCGAAGGCACCAAAGAGACTCTTAGTTCTATCTGCCTGTCTCCAAAACCTACCGAAATCCTCCCATCTTGGGCTCGCTTTGTTTGGTCTATTTTTAATCCGGCTAATAACTTAATCCGCGAAAGAACCGACTGGTAAAAAGATTTATTAAAATCTTTAACGATGTCATTTAACACCCCATCTAATCGATAACGAATCCTAACTGCTTGCTCTAACGGCTCAAAATGGATATCAGAAACACGATTAGCTATCGCTCCCGCCAGTATCACCTCTAAGATAGCCGAAGTAGAAAGCGTTTTAAAATCAAAAACCGACACCTCTCTGCCAACCGCCTCCAAGCTAGTCAGCTTTTCCACAAGTTCCCGCAGATGGCTCTGTTTAATATCAACCGAGCCGGTTATTCGAGGCTTCTCTTGCGGCAGAACATCATACCTTTGCCACCCCTCTTTTAAACCGCTTAACGAAGAAAGATAGATGGTTGTTTCATAACCATCTCCTTTAAGCTTTTCTGTAATTTGGGAAACTTTATCGGAAAGGCTTCCGGCCGCCAAGGCCAGTTCTTTACCCTTTACTTCCACTGGCACAACGCCCGCCTCTTGAGCTTCGTTTTTAGAGATAAGTTTTAATGCTTCAGCCTGGATAGAGCGTCTGCTTAAGTCTAGATAAGGCAGATTTAGCTCCTCGGCTTTCCTTTTCACCTCTCTTTCTTCCGCGTCTCTCCTTACCTTCAAAAGTTGTTGCTCAATAGCTGAAGCCATTAGTGTTATTTTAGCCGGCTCCTTCTTTAAAAGTAAAGCCGGCTTTACTTTTTAAATAAAGTGTGTGCTTGACGTAAAATAAAAAATAATTTGTTTTATATTATATTCTCAAATCAAACATAAAAAACTACTACTAATAAAAAACAAAGTGAAGTTTTTTCTAAAAAAGAATAAATTATTAATAATTTAAAACTTTAAACCTTAATAGGCATCAAGATGTAAAAATAAGAGTCGTCTTCCGGAGATCTAATAATCGCTGGTTTATTATTGCCATTAATCCCAAATATTAAATTTTCCGAATCTAAAGCTTTAATGCCGTCCATTAAAAACTTCCAATTAAAAGTGACATCGTTAAAATCCGGCCCCGCCACCTTTGTCGGTATTAAATAATTATTCTCCCCTAAAAACTGATTAGCTAAATAAACTTCCATAGTTTTTTGATTTTTTACCGCTAAATTAACATCATTATTTTTACCGCTAAAAGTGCTGACTAATTTAATAGCATTAATAAAATAGCTTTTATCCAAAACTAACTCTGTATTTATTTCTTTAGGAATAATCTGCTCATAATCAGGATAATTACCATCTATCAACCGAGAAATAACTTCTAAATCATTATTTTTAAATAAAATCTGATTATTATCAACATAAATAAAAATCGGCTGATCATTATTAAAAATTCTAATAACCTCCTGAATAGTTTTTAAAGGGATAATAACTTTAAAACTATGGCTAAAATTAGATTTAAATTGACTAGCGTTAACAGTTTTCTCCGCTAAACGAAAACTGTCAGTAGCTACTAATTTAAAAAAAGTAACCTGATAATCCAGTAAAACACCGCTTATTTCCGGCCTAACCTCCGAAATATGAGCGGCATTAATAATTTGAGATAGATATTTTTTTAAGATACTTGCATCTATCTCCAAATAATTATTAGACTCTAATCTAGGAATAACCGGAAAATCATCTTCTTTTAAGCCTTGGATTTTCGCCTCGTAATTATCTGTTTTGAAAATAAAATTATTATCATTTTTTTCTAGATTTATTCTTTCCTGGTCGGAATTGTTAACAATACTATAAAAAGTGCTGAAAGGAATAGTTAAACCTCCTTCTTCGGTTATTTTTCCGGAAACTATTTTAGTTATAGCTAACTCTAAATTAGTGGTTGAAAGTTTAATTTTATTACCGGCGGTTTTTATTAAAACATTTTTTAATACGGGAAGATTTGAATTTTCAGCCACGGCTCTTTCCACAGCTACTAAACCGTCTTTTAAATTATTCTTTAATATAGTTATTTTCATAGTAGTAGTTGTAGTGATTGTGGATTGTGTTAATAATTATAAAAATTTTAAGTTTAAAAGGATTAAATTTCAAATATCAACCTTAATAACTTGTTAATAAATAGTTTGTTAAATTTAAACATTGTTTAAAACTTTAAATTAATTATTAATTTATACACAAATTATAAAAAGTTATACAGATTCTATTAAATCTTTAATTATTAAAATTTTTTGACTTAAAATCTGATTTTCCTGAATAGCTTTTTCTATCTTTCTATAAGAGTAAAGAGCTGTAGTGTGGTCTCTTTTTCCTAATTTATCGGCAATATAAGGATAAGAAAGATTTAATAAATCCCTTAAAAGGAAAATTGCTATCTGTCTCGGCTCGACAAACTCTTGTTTCCTTGATTTGCCTATTAAATCGTTTAGAGAAAGTTCAAAATAATCGGCGACACATTTAATTACAACACTAGGATTAGTATTTTTAACAGGCTGTTTAACGATATTGCTAATAATTTGGTCTACTAGTCTAACGTCAACGTCAGTTTTTTTTATTTCTTTATAAAAAAGAACTTTATTTAATATACCCTCCAATTCTCTTAGATTTTTTTGGGTTTTACTAGCGATAAAACTTATTACTTTATCATCTAAAATAACCCCTTTTTCTTCTAATTTCATTTTTAAAACGGCCATTTTTAGCTCAAAATCCGGACAACTAATATCTACGGTCATGCCGGCCTCAAAGCGGGACCTTAATCTATCTTCTAGCGTGGGGATATCTTTTGGCGGCCTATCTGACGATAGGATAATTTGCTTGTTTTGGCTGTGTAGAGCGTTAAAAGTGTGAAAAAATTCCTCTTCTGTTCGGTGTTTTCCCCCAATAAATTGGATATCATCAACAATTAAAACATCAACAGCCCGATATTTAGATTTTATAGTTTCCATTCTCTGGCCTCTCATAGCCGCTATTACCTCATTGGTAAATTTTTCTGAAGGAATATACTTTACCGCCACTTTGCCTTGGTAGCGGCTTTTAATTTCATTGCCCAAACCTTGAATAAGATGAGTCTTGCCCACGCCCACTCCCCCGTAAATAAACAATGGGTTATATTTTCTGCCTAAAGAGGTTAGAACGGCCGAAACAGCGGCGTAAGCCATTTCATTAGAAGAGCCGACAGCAAAAGATTTTAAAGTATAATGAGGATTAAGATTAGTTTCCGGATCTATTTTAAACTCAACAAAACTTAGTTGAGCTTCGCTGGCATCTTTCTGGGGATTAACAACCGACATCGTCTTTATTTTTTGAGAATTAATAATGAATTCCACCCTCTTCACATTTTCATCTATTGATCTGATAGCGCCCAAAACCAGCTTATTATAATTTTTTTCCACCCATCCCTTAACAAAATTATTGGGCAAGCCAATAATTACCAGCCCCCCGTCTCTTTTGTCGACAATGCGGCTGTTTTTAAACCAGGTAACAAAGTTAGGCCGTGATATTTGCAATTCAATATCGCTTAACGCTTTCTCCCACAACTGCTCTAGTTCCATTAAGTTAATTTTAGTCTTTGGCGTGGTCTAGTCAAAACCGACGACAATATAATAACATGTGGATAACATGTGAACATCTTGCTGGATGATAGTTTTTGTGATATCCTTTGTTTTATGTCAGTTACCTACCAACCTAAGAAAAGGAAGAGGAGCAGAAGCCATGGTTTTTCTAAGCGCAACAGAACTCCGGGGGGGCGCAGAGTGCTAAAATCCAGAAGAAGAAAGGGAAGAAAAAGATTAACAGTATAGCATTTAGTAATGCTTCCTAAAAAGAATCGCCTTCCTATTAAAAACTTTCCTCGGAGAGGTTTGAGGAGTTTTTACTCAAAAACAATATCTTTGAGGATTTTTGACAGCCGGCTGCCATTCCCCCGTTTTGGGATTGTGGTAAGCGGTAAAGTGGTTAAGGGAGCGGTGGCAAGAAATCGCCTAAAAAGATCTTTTTTTAATGCGGTCAAAACTATTATTTTATCAATTAAACCATTGGATTATCTCTTTATTATTAACAAAGAAGTTGTTAAAGAGGCTTTAAAAGAAGAAGTGGAAGATATTTTAAAACCATTCTATGTTTAATGCTATTTTTGTCCAACCTTTATTTAACGCTCTAGTTTTTTTATACCAATATGCCACTTTCCAGGATTTGGGATTAGCTATTATTACCCTAACCGTTATTATCAGAGCCGTTCTCTTCCCTTTATTTTATAAGAGCTTCCGCAACCAGACCATTCTTCAGAAAATTCAACCGGAAATCCAGAAAATACAGCACAATCATCGCCACGATAAGGAGCAACAAGCCAAAGCCATGCTTGAGCTTTATCGCCATCATAAAGTTAATCCTTTTTCGGGATTTTTATTATTGCTAATCCAACTGCCCATACTAATAGCTTTGTATAAGGTTTTTTTTGAGGGCTTGTCCCCGGAGTCTTTGGGCAATCTTTATAGTTTTATATCCGCGCCGGAAAATTTGAATAATATTTCTTTAAGCTTGATAGATTTATCCCAAAAGAGTATCCTTATTGTTGCCTTGGCGGCTTTTTTCCAATATCTGCAAGGCCGTTTGGCCCTCCCTAAAAATCAAGGCCAAGAAGAGAGCCAGGCGACAAAAATTGCCAAGCAAATGGTGTGGCTGGGCCCTATCCTTACGGTAGTTATCTTATACACTCTGCCGGCAGCCGTGGGTTTATATTGGCTGACCACCTCGGTGTTTTCTCTAGGCCAGCAATTTTTTATCAATAAAAAAGTTTATGGAGCAGATCAAATCGACAATTCAAAAGATATTGGAACTGGCGGGGTTCAGTGATTTTTCTATTGATTTAGACCAAGAGAATAGGAAAATAACTATTTTTATAAATGAAGGCGATTGGCTTAAAGAGTGGTTGCCTCGTCTCGTCGGCGATCTTTCTCATTTAGTCAGGGTTCTAGCTAAAAAACAAAATCTGGAGACTATCTTTGTAGATATAAACAGCTATCGCAAAGAAAGGGAAAATATTATTACAGACTTAGCTAAAGCCGCGGCTCGCAGGGCGGTCATTACTAAAAGCGAGGTGCGTTTGCCGGCGATGAACGCTTATGAAAGGCGTCTTGTTCACACCGAGCTTTCCGCTCGGCCCGATGTCAAAACAGAGAGCCAGGGAGACGGCATTGACCGCTCCGTAATCATTCACCCTCTTTAATAGGAAGGGAAAGAGAATAAATCCTCTGATCCCAGCGGTTAATAAAGTATAATTTATCGTTATTTATAATTAGATTAACGGCGTCAATTAGCTCGCTTTTACTTTCGTAGAAAATCTTATCGTTTTTATAAAAATCGTCTTCGGAAAGATATTTCTTTTTTAAATAATCATCGGGCATCACAGCGCCTTCCGCAATTTCTTTAGGGATTGCGCAATAGGTATCATTTTCTCTAGAAACGCATTTAGGCAGTAAAACTAAGGGATTGTTTTCTAGTTTTACAATCGTTTTATTTTTAATATTTACTCGCCACGATTCACTGCTTGAAAAGGCTGATGGCCGGTCACTGACAATTATCTCTTCGGGAGCAACCCATTCCAAGATAACGTCCATTAATAGTATTTCCATCACCGGACGGCTTTTTTTATTTTGAGTATCCCAAATTCTCAACTGCTCGCCGCTTAAATATGCTACTTCCTTACTGTTTTGCGGATGCCAAGAAGCGGCGATGGCCTCTTTAGGCAATGGCGACCAGCTTTCTTCTTGAAAATCAAAAATAGTGAGAATAGGTTGGTCGGGATAATTAAAATTTATTAAAACTTTTTGGCCATCCGGCGAAGGGCTGGCTTCGTGCAACCCCTCAACTTGTTGAGTGGTAACCCCCACTATCTCCCCTGTCGGCTTAACCGTATATAATCTTCCTTCGTTATTAAACCAGTAAGCAATCACCTCATAATCCGTTTCTTGCTGAACAAGGCTATTTCTTATCTCGTTAATGTTGTCTTGCGACTCCTCAGTTATTAGCGGTTGGCTAACCTGTTGCGTCCACCAGTAAATCAAAAAACCGGCTATCAAAGCTATAATAATTATTAAAGTTATAAAGAGAAATCTTCTCATCTTATTTCGGGATTTAAAACATTGGGTATTTTACCGCCGGTTGCTGGCGCGCTCCTGACATTGCGGCCGATGATTAGAAGATTGGGATTAACAATCCAAAGGATTAGCGTTGCCATAAACAATAGAATCAAACCATAAATTGCCTGGGTGATAATGCTTTTAGCTTCGCCTTGGCCCACTATATTTCCGGCTGACAAAGTGTACATAATTCCTCCGTAAACAATCCTTGCAAACACCACAATGCCGGCAATAGCTAAAGCAAACTGATAGAGCAGTTTTACATACTCGCCAAAATTAGCCACTGTATCCGGTTGGCCGGGCAAAGGAACGCACAAACGATAACCCTCGCCCTCCGGACCGCACTGCTGCTGGGCTGACGTTCCGCTTGGAGCTAGCAAAATTAATACTAGAGCTAAAAAAATCAATTTCTCCATCATCTTATTAATAATTTAAGCACAGATTTACCTACCTCTAGCGGACTTTGTTTATTTTGGACGCTTGCCGAAAGAATTATTTCCGCTTGCTCTAATCCTTCTGGAGCCCCCAGCTCTAAAACATCGGGGGAGCCGACTTTTCCTTGGGTTTCCCGGCCGCCCACCATCCATCTAAAAATAAAGTCGGATATTTTTCTAGCGTTAAAGAAAAAAGGCAGAGCTTGGAAAACATTAGTAGGTTGAGGGGCTATCACCAATTCGGGTTTTATTACGGGAATGGTGATAATTTTTTCTACTTCTTGTTCGCCTATTTTAACCACTACCCTAACCAAAGCGTTGGAGCCGTCTTCGGCTAAAAAGTCAGCTTTTTGCCCCCCCACTCCTTTTTTAATTAACTTATTGTTTAGGTACCAGCTTATCTCTCTGCCGCCTAAACTTAACAGCCTGTTATCTCTTAATAAATTGACACTAAGTTTAACTTTGGAACTTGCTGTGGGCAGAGCTTTTCCTGAATAGAAAGCGGGGACAAAAACATCGCTTTTCCAGTTTAAAATAAGATCGCTGGTTTGCGCTGTTGCCGTAGAAACCAGCAGAAAACTTAAAACAAAAATTGTTATATAGCCTCTCATCTTAAATCTTTTCTTTATTATAAAGTTTAATGGTTATTGTTAGGGCGATGGTTTTAGTGGGTAGAGCGTTAATAATAGGTATCATGTCCACCAAGCCGCTAATCATAAAATACATTCCTTTCATCCCTTTAATTCTAAGCCAAAACTGCACTCCTAGCCAAACCGTAATATTGATAAAAAAATTAAATAGCCATCCCACGATAGGGATGAAGTTCAAGAAAAATTCTAAAATTTCCGCTAAAGCCACAACAGCAATCACTAAGCCAACCTCAACTGAATTTATCTTTTTATTATTTTCCATTATTTAATTAGCTGCTGGGGATTAGTGGTTACTATCTGGTCCTCTAGATAAGAACCGACCACTTTTATAGCCACGTGCTTCAATCCCGCAAAAAACAATCCCTCGCCTACCGGCGTTTCCAAGAGCAAAGACTTCTCGCTGCCGCTTAGATTAAAAGTTTTAGCAACAACATCAATAGTGGCTGGGTGTTGTTTCAGGAGAAGCTGGAGAGAAGAGTTGGTAATTATCGGTCGGCCATAGGGCGAAAGCATAAAATCCTCCACGTCTTGGGTGATGGTGGTGACTCCCAGATAATATTTTCTAGCTCTCTTTATAAGGCTAAACATAAAAGCCGCTCCATCGGGATATTTCATCATCCACCACGCTTCGTCAATAATTATCATTCTCTTTTTTAGCTTGCTCCTAATAGTATTCCAAATAAAATTAAGGACGATATACATAGCGATAGGCCTTAACTCTTCTTCTAAATCGCGGATAGAAAAAACTACCAGCCTATTGCGGATATCTACATTAGTTGGTTTGTTAGCGAAGCCGGTATAGCTTCCTTTAGTAAAACGATAAAGCCTTTGCGCTAGGCTCTGGCCGCCGGTTAAGCCTTCTAACACCGTTTCCAGGTCAGATAATAGCGGCGGCTCTATATTGGTAAAATCTTTTCCGGGGATGATATCGCGAGCGGCGTAAGTTTCAGTGATCGCCCTGTCTAACAAAGCCTCTTCTTCCAGCTTTATTTTACCCAGCATTATTTTTAATAGGCCGGTCAGGTTCACGATGTGTGATTTTAAGACATTAGCCGGATCCTCGCCTTCCGGAATCACCGGTATATCAAAGGGGTTTATATCGTCTTTTGAGGTTAAAGAGATGTTAAAAATAGTTCCTCCCACAGACTCGGCTAAATTATGGTATTCATTCTCCGGGTCAATAACCATCACATCCGTTCCAGTCATCATAGAGCGTATAGTTTCTAATTTAGCAGCATAACTTTTACCGGCTCCCGACGTGGCAAAAATAACCATATTAGCATTTTCCAGAGAAAAACGGTCAAAGATAATCAGGGTGTTATTGATGGCGTTTATGCCGTAAAGAATGCCTTTGTCGGAGGTTAAGCTGGAAGAAACGAAGGGGAAAAACGAGGCGGCTGGCGAGGAATTTAATGGCGAACTGACATCCATTTGGTCGTTGGCAAGGGGCAGGACTGAATTAAACGCCTCTAATTGTTGGAAAATGGCCGCCTTGCTGTAAATTAATCGGCTCTCAAGAAGATTATTAACTTTAGCCTCAAGTTTGTTTAAATCATCGGCGCTGTCGGCGTAAAGGGTGATGTAAACCCCCACATTAAAAAGATTTTCCGTTGCCTGTTGTAAAGAATCTCTTAGCGATTCAATATCCCTTAAAGCCGTTTCTAGGACAGGACTTCTTACCATTCCTTTTTCTTCCCGTTCTATCAATTGAGCCTCAACTTGGGCGGCTTTTCTACGAAGATTTTTTAGAGCGACAGCCGTGTTGACCGGATGGGTAATGATTGAAATGTCGGTTAGTTCCGGCAGATTAATTAAAGAAGAAAACCAGCCGGTTGCCAGATAACGCGGATAAGAAAAAATAAAAATAGTTTTAGCCAGCTTCTCTCCTAATCTTAGATAAGTGGGGTTGATTTCCAGCGCCGCCGGAGCAATTATGTTTTGGATATTTTTATCTTCCATTGTAAAAATTATAAAATAATTCCACTAACTCCGGCTCAGTTAAAGGGACGGCTCTCAAACCGATGCGATTTAGGCCGGAGACCACCTGGTCCACTCTCAAATCCAGCTGCCTTAAGCCCTCTTCTATTTTTGATTGATTGTCAGCAAGGGAGCCTCCGAATCCTTTTTTCTTTCCAAACAAGCCGAATATTTTTTTAGTGGCGGCTAAGCCGGCTTCCGGTATTTTTATCGGATCGTAAGGCACTGCCACAAAAAACGTTTTGGACATAATAGGATTTTTTGAGACGAAACTGGCGACAAAATCACGATAATCGTCAATCATATTTTTTAATAAACTGCTTACCTCGCCGCCTTTTAACGCGTCAATCTCTTTCAAATATCCGTCAATATTCATCTTTCTTGAATGGATGACCACCTGTAAAGAAAAATTAAGAGAATTTAAGAATTCTTGATAACCGAACACAATCACATCCCTTTCTTCGTCAGATTTAAGCTCAAAATCAATACCGGAAACCAGCAGAATCTTGCGTAATCCGCCCCCCTTTAAAACAACCGAGTCGTTTTTTATTTGGTCTATGCTTATTATATTTTGGATAGCTCCGTTTTCTGCTGGCATATTTTTTTATCTATAATCCACCCTTCTCGCCACCTCTCTTTCGCCGGTGGTTTTTCTAAAAATATCGTAACGTTCTTTAGTTGTTCTTAATCTTCCTAAAAAGGACAGGCCAAAAGGTTTCTCTCTTTTTATTGGCTGGCTGGAGGTGTTGAGTTTAAGATTAAGGTCGTTCAGTCCCCCCTCAAGAGATGTTCTCAAACCCTCTCTTCTCCATATGT